>CAYOPD010000001.1:0-4769 GCA_964405735.1 uncultured Saprospiraceae bacterium
GCCCCCGGTGTTCCGGGCGCGATCACGCTGAATTGTTTGCCGGGGAGGTGACCACGCTCAGGAACCACCTGGCATTAAAAAACCGGGAACTCTGGATCTGGGGAGACCGGTTGATCGACGGCAAAGCCACCGGCATTGGTTATTGGGAAGCCAGTTACAACAATACGCACCGGGCCATAGACCTCATCCCAAAAGACGTGGTGATCTGCGACTGGCACTATGAAAGGCCGGATCCCACCGCGATTCTTTTTGCTTTAAAGGGTTTCCGGGTCATCACCTGTCCATGGCGTTTTACGGATGTGACCCTCGAACAACTAAAAATCATGGTGGACAGCCGGAAATTTGCCTCCAGCGCGGTTAAAAACAATTATCAGGGGATGCTGCATACTACCTGGACCGGGGCGGAAGATTTTATCGACCAGTTTTATGGCAAAAAGGAAGTCAATACGGGGCGGGGAGGTAATTATGTGGAGGCTTTCAAAGCCTTGTATGAGGAGATCAATAAATTGGGCAAATAGTATGAAAAAAATATCCTTCTTTCTTGTATTGCTTTCCACTTTGGCGGCTGAATTACCAGCGCAGGGGGTACTGGATTCCATTATTCCGGTCCGGGGGATCTGTTTGTCGGCACCGAGCCCGGAAGGAGTGGATAAGTTTGCGGACTTTATTAAGGCTGAACTGGTTCCGCGAAAAGTCAATACGCTGGTAATCCTGATCGGGTACCGGTATCAATTCAAGTCTCATCCGGAACTGGTGGCGAATAACGCCCTTTCCGAGGAGCAGGTTAAAAAAATCGTTATGGCCTGTAATGCCGGAGGAATCAGGATCATCCCTCAAATCAACCTGCTTGGACACCAGTCCAGCACCAACCGGCTTGGACCATTACTGAAAGCATATCCCCAGTTTAATGAAACCCCCTGGATTCCGTCAAGGACCGATTCAAGCACCGTGACCTGGCCCAATGAATGGGGTTTGTATTGTTTCAGTTATTGCCCGCTGCACCCGGATGTTCATCAGGTGGTCTTTGAGGTTATGGATGAATTGGTGGAAGTCTTTGAAGCCGATGCTTTTCACGCCGGGATGGATGAAGTCTTTTACCTCGGGGAAGAAAAATGCCCCCGTTGTTCGGGAAGGGACAAAGCAGAATTGTTTGCAGGCGAGGTAACGGCCATCCGGGACCACCTGGTTAAAAAAAACAAAGAGCTCTGGATTTGGGGAGACCGGCTGATCGACGGAAAAACGACCGGGGTTGGTTTTTGGGAAGGGAGTTATAACAACACCAACCGGGCAATCGATATGATCCCGAAGGACGTGTTGATCTGTGACTGGCATTATGAACGGCCCGATCCGACTGCCGTCCTGTTTGCATTAAAAGGCTTCCGGGTGCTTACTTGCCCATGGCGCTTTACCGATGTTACGCTCGAACAATTAAAAATCATAACCAACCAGAGAAAATTTGCCACACCGGCAGTGAAAAAAAACTACCTGGGCGTCCTCCATACGACCTGGACCGGTGGGGATGATTTTATAGAACAATTTTATGGAAGGAAACCGGTAAACACCAGAAGAGGCGGTAACTATGTGGAAGCATTCAAGGCTTTGTTTGAAGAGATCAATAAGCTGGGAAACTGAGACAGTGAAGGTCGTCCATGGGCCCATTCAAATCTGAAAGGAACAATCTTATTCGCTGACAGTGGCTTCTTAAGCCGGCGTGTATTATTTGTTATCAAACATCCCTTCATAGCCTCCGGTGCCGCTGCTACGGGTTGCTTTTTGCGGCTCACCCAGGTTGAGGTAATCTGAGCTGGCTTTTTCTTTGCCGCTCATCAAAAGGAGGTGGCTTTCTTTTTCCCATTTTTCCAACATGCGGGCGCCTTCCTCTTCAAAGACGCCGTTTTGAAGGTCGACGCTGTTCATGAAGTTTGAAGACAACTCCATGAACCGTTCCATTTCACCGACCTTGGCGGCCACATCATCGGCGATGTTTTCAAGGGCCATGTCAAACATGGCCCGTTTGTCCTTGTCGCCGGACAATACAGACATGGCTGAACGCATGGCACCGTGAGAAGCCCTGATTGCTTTTCTTTCTTCTTCCTTGATCTTAACCTGGTCGCGGGTATCTTCCAGCAGAATTTCTGAATTCTGGTACATCTTGGTGAGTACGCGGTAGAGGATATCCATTTTGGCGCGGAGTTCGTCGTATTTTGAATTCACTTCCTTAAGCCGGGCCGCTTTGCGGCTGGCGAGGATCATCTGGTTTTCCTGGCCCATTTCTTTGGCCTTGGAGGCGATGAGCATATTCTGATTGATCTCTTTGGTGTTTTCATCCACCATGGTGGTCAGCTTGCGGATCTGTCCTTTGAGGTTCCCGATCTGGGTGCTCATCTTGGACAGGTTGTCTTCCAGGTCATCCACATAATTTTTCAAAATGCCGATGGGATCAATGGTGATGAACAGGCCGGTGATCCAGCGCATGACGCTTTTGTAGGCATAACCCACCAGGGCCCTCATTTTAGGGTCCAAGACCATATAGATGATGGCCCCCAATGCCAATAACATCAGCACCAGGGTCAGCATATTGCTGGCCAGGGCGATGAGGGTGGGCAGGGCCTTGTACAACAAAAATCCTCCACCGGCCAGCAAACCGAGCAGGACAACGGTACCGGTGACTCCTTCCGGTCGTTTCCAGAAAGATTTTGGTTTAGCGGGAGCCGGGTTGAACGGTGTTTCTGCCATGATATCGGTGATTTAAGTTTAAATTTATAAATATTTGTTGAATAAGTCGGTATCGCTTTTAAGCACGTCGATGTAGTGCATATAGGTCTCTTCAAAGCGTTCTTTGGTGTCCAGGATCTTTTGGCGGGCCTCTTCGATTTCCTTGTCCGCATTGTCGATTTTAAACTGGAATTCCTTGATCTGTTTTTCCAGCTCGAGGATCTGCGCCTGGTGGGCCTTGATTTTTTCCTGCAGGTAGGAAGTTTCGTTTTGTTTCTGGTTGATGCGGGTATTGGTTTGTTTTTGCAGGGCCGAATCGAATTCGGATTTTTCTTTCAACAAGACCCCCTCGTAATGTTGGATGTTTTCAAGGATTTTTTCCTTGGTAATTCCCATGGTGGATGCAGTGGCAAAGGCGGATTTGATGGCCATTTCCTCGCTCATATTCATATCGCGGAGCGCTTTGATCGACTGTTTGAATTTGAGATAGTCAAAACCCTGTAAGGCCTGTGCTTTTATGGCATTATTGAGAAATTCAAGGCTTTTCCCGTCCAGGTTGGCCGATTTAAACATTTCATTGAGTTGATTGAGCATGCCACGTATTTAATTAGGTCAAAATTCGGGGATTTAAAAGGAATGGCGCCATCTTATCGCTTAGCGCCGGAAAAGCCCTTACCAAGTTCGCCTTTTTTCAGATCAATGAGATCCCTATTCACCGGGAAGGTCGAGCACACTGATTACCGGGATGGCGCTCCCCGCAATGCCTTTGACACTGCCATAAAACTGGGAAGTATTGAGCAAAACCTTGTCGATGATTTTCTCCCTTTGCGACCATAGGCGGTGCATGGCGATTTTTTCTTTTTGCAAATCGTCCTGGATTTGTTTGAACCCTTCCACGATCGCCTCTATCTGCATTTTGAAATCATTTCCGGTGAGGTAGGCGTAAAGCAGGTTCAGCTTGTCCGATTTGTTTTCCTGTGAACGAAGGGCAGTGGCCACCTCGATCAGGCCGTGACGCAGGATTCCAGCCAGTGGCTTAAAATCGTCATAGCTGCAGATCCAGACGCCCTGGCGCTCACCCATGTGGGGCATGTCTTTGGGCATGGCCTGGGTCACCAGGATACCCAGGTCAGCACCCACCAGTCTCATGTCTTCCTTGAATTTTTCAATCCATCCGGCCTGGAAATCCCTGGTTCTTTTGCTTTCATAATAAATCGTGCCCGCGTTGGGGATCAACCGCGTATGCACCCGCTGAATACAATCAGCACCACGAACCCCTTTGCGCACTTCTTCGATCTCATCCATTGGAAACTGCTCCCGGAGATAATCCTCAATGGCCAGTTCCTGTACCTCACCGGTCAACTGGACGGAAGCCTGGCGGGACTTTCGCTGAAGGTCTTCAATCAGCTTTTTCTGATCGTCAAGCTGTTTTTCAAGTTCTTTCTGGCGCAATTCCGCTTTCTTGCCTTCTTCCCGCCGTATTTGTTCCCGGTCCTTGCCGAGTTCCTCCGTCATTTTGATCTGCATCCGGAGCTCCATTTCTGATTTCAGGGATTCCATCTTCCGCTTCAGTTGTTCATTTTCGACGGCGGCGGTAGTCAGGGCTTCCAGCCGGCCGGCCATTTCTTTCCGTTCGTTTTCCAGGGTGCTGAGTTTGATGCGGAAATCCTGTTCCTGCTGCACCCTGATTTGGTCCTGGATTTTGATCCTTTCCTTTTCAATGCGGTCCGCAAACAATTCGTTTTCCTTCAGTTTTTTAGCTTCCAGGTCCTTTTCCCTGCTTTCAAGCTGGTTCATTCTTTTCTGAAAGTCGGCGTAGAGGGATTCTTCCTTCTCCCTGAATTGTTTTTCCAGGTCCCGGGTCAATTGGCGGCTGATGACTTCTTCGGCGTGAAAAGCGTGATTGCAGGCCGGGCATACAATTTTTTGCATGAATTGAATAATCTGGTTTAGAGGTGCAATATATGTAAAATAGGGGTAATATGTAGGTATGAGGTTTGAGGTTTGAGTGAAATACACTGACCTCGCACCTCTGACCTCGCACCCCTGACCTC
>CAYOPD010000001.1:4869-27536 GCA_964405735.1 uncultured Saprospiraceae bacterium
CTACTAAAACCCCGTCTTGACCATAATACTCAAATTCCTTCCTGGCGCATTGATACCGCTGGCAAAGACCCGGTAGGAGGTATCCAGCAGATTTTCAAGACTCAGCCTGATCCTGGTTGATTCCGTAAGCTGCCATCCGGTATGGATATTGATGGTCAGCCAGGCGGGCATACCTTCCGGAGTGGCATAAGCCTCATTGTCTTCCGCATTGAGCAGATATTGATCTATTCTTTTCCATCCATTGAATAAACCATTGAATTCCAGGCTAAAACCATTCTCCTCATAAAGGAGTCCCGCTTTGCCGGAAAGGGGAGGAATATGGTCCAGTGGGGTATTTCCCGATTTTTGCAAAATACGTCCCTGGGTCATGGCTGTAGCTACCTGGAGCAGGATACGCTCCGTCACCGGGGTGCGGCCTTCCAATGATAAACCGGCAACCCGGGCCTTATTTTTATTCTGGCTGGCCAGTACCCGGCTCCTCACCCCGTCATACACAATACTGTCCATGCCCCGGTAACGGAACGGGGACGTCACAATAGCGTCAAACAAATAAGTCAGGTATGAATTCAGCTGTACACTCGATCTCCTGTCCTTTCCCCAATGTGTATAATTGACTTCGAGGCTCAGGCTCTTTTCCGGCCGGAGAGCATCATTAGGCACGATGAGCATGCCTGCCGTAGATTCGAAGACCTTTGCAAGGTCGTCTACATTAGGGGCCCTGAATCCGGTGGCAATGACCGCTCCCCATTTTGTATTTGGGCCCGGATTATAACTCAATCCAAAGTTGCCGGAATAGGTAAAATGGGCCTGGCGGACCTGGTCAAAAGGGAAATCGAAAAATTGCCGCGTACCAAATTTTGAACTGAGTGAAGTCAACCCCAGGCGCAAACCCTCCTGCAAACTCAGTCTTTCCGATACCATTTGGGTGAGCATGGCATAAAGGCCGGAACGGATCATCCGGTTGCTTCCGGCAGGGTAGCGGGTATCGAGCGGAGATTGGGAACCATTCAGCCGGTTTTCCAGGTAAGCCGTCGAACGCAGCGTCTCATATTGAGCGTCCAGGCCAAAGAGAAACTGATGCCCACTGCTTCCGGATTGGTGCATCAGGTCAAAGCCCAAGACATCGACCTTTTCAAACCGTCTCTGGAGGGCGGGATGGTCTACCCTCCGGTTGTGCCTGCTTTCTTCTACCTGTTGAAAATTCAGATTTACCCGCAGGGGAAAGTGGGTTTGAAATTCACCCGTGTAAGAAGCCAGCAGCCTCCTCTGTGGACCATAAAACCAATCACCGTTTCGCAGCACCGTTTTAGGATCCGGATCGGTCAGGCGGTCATACCGGGGAATATCAGAGGAAGTCGAAAACTGAAGGTTGAGGATATGGTCTTCAGCTTCATGGGGCGAATACCGGATCTTGCCCAGCCAATCGGTCTGCCAGTATCCAGAACCTACCTGCTTCCAGGGTTTGGCGTTGGTCTTTAATACATCTTTTCCATTTTCAAACTCGTAGTAATGATACCGATAACCGTACCGGTGGTTATAAAATCCGTTTTTCTGCCGGCCACCGTTTAGATCACCGAAACGGGAAAAACTGCCTGAAACCAGCGCAGCCCAGCGTGTACTGCTCCAACTACCATCGTAATGGATCATTTTTTCCTGGTTGGCGGTGCTGTACCTGGCCGCAACGCCGGATTGAAGGGTTTTCGACGCCTTGAGGGCTGGTTTCCGTGAAATAACGTGCACGACCCCTCCCAGGGCATCGGATCCATAAGCCACGGACGCCGGCCCGAAAAGGATTTCTGTTTTTTCAAGCATATTTGGATCGAGGGTGATGATGTTTTGCAAATGTCCGCCACGGTAAATAAGATTATTCAACCGCACCCCGTCCACGACAATCAGGATGCGGTTGGCCTCCAGGCCACGTAAAATCGGGCTTCCGCCTCCCTGTTGACTTTTTTGGACGGTGATCAGGCCTGTTTTCTGCAGGGCATCCGCCATGGTTTGGGGCATGAACGCTTCGAGATCTTTCGCCGTAATCGATTTTATGGTCTGGGCGATCTGCCGCAATGACAAGGCGGTGCGTGTGGCGCTGATCACCAACTCATCGGTTTCTTTTAAATATGCAATAGTATCCTGGCTGCTGATCCCGGAAGTATAAAATAACCACAGGACCAGCCATCTTATTTTCATAGGATTGGTGGTTTTAAAATTTGATTTGAAATGTGATGGGCTTCCGGAACCAAAGTAGAATTCCGGAACATTTTAATTTAAATCATTTCCTCCGGCGGAGGGAACCACATCAGCCAGGGATGATTCAGGTGCCTGGTTTTAAGTTCAGGAAATCCGTCATGGCGTAGCCCTGGTGGGGGCTCAGGCGCCTCAAGAATTTCCTGGTATATCCAGTCCGGCACCAGGATGCGGGAGATTTGCTGGTCCGGTTGTTTGCCTTTTTGATGAAGATCGACGATTTCCTGGAGCAGGTATTCTTCGTACCAGTCGTGCACGGCGGTCAGCCTGACGGTGTCCCCATCCTGTCTTTGAGTCCGGATATCGTATCTCCTGCCTTCATAAATGAATTCCCGCTCATCTAGGCGGATCCGGTTGAATTCGGCCACCGGCAGATCCAATGAATCGAGGCGGTGGTTCCCGCGTTCCTCTCCCTGCATGAGCTTGCGATGTGCGACGACCCTGAAATGCAAATGCGTGATCTTGACGAAAGGAAAAGCCATCACCCCTGCCAGGATAAAAAACACAAGGTTTTTGCAAATCGACTTCATGCCTAAGCCGAAATTACGACAAATCTTCTTCGATAAAATCCACATCTTTCTTTACCGGGTACCGCATCAGAAAATTGATGCCTTCCTGGATGTCATACTCTTCATATACTGCCCGGTAGAGGATCTCAATGATGGGAGACCGCATGCGGTATGATTTGAGCAGGTAATAGACGATTTTAAGCGTACGCGCCCCTTCAGCCAATTCTTCTGAAGTATTTAGCACCGTTTTAATTTTCTCCCCTCTGCCCAGGCGTTTGCCAAACTGGTAATTGCGGCTGTCTGTACTGGTCGCCGTGGCGATCAGGTCCCCTATGCCGGCGGTTCCCAAAAAAGCGCTGCTGCCGGCTCCCATACTTTGGCCAAAATGAATGATCTCACCCAGGCCGCGAGTGATGAGGATCGCCTGGATGTTCTTGCCCAACCCCAGTCCGTCGAGGATCCCGCTGCCAATGGCGATGATGTTTTTTAGAGCGCCGGCGATCTGCGCCCCTTTCAGGTCATTGCTCCCAAAAACGAAAAACTTCTTGCTCGATAACACTTCGGTACCCACCCTGACCACTTCATCGAATTCACTTGCGATCACCGTGGCGGTCGGCTGTCCATCCAGGATTTCCTTGGCGAGGTTGGGCCCGCTGAGGCAACCGATTCGGAGCACACTGGTTTGCTGGCGGATCAATTCGCTGATCGTAAGTACTTTCTCCTTTCGCAGGTCGGTTTTGCCCAGGTCCTCTACCGTGATATCTTTCAGGACAAAACCCTTGGTGCCGTGAATGAGGACATGGGCCGGGCTGAGGTAGGGTGCCGCTTCCCGGATCATGTCGGTAAAGCTATCGGAAGGCACAATGGGAAAAATCAACTTGCTCGAACGGATCGCTTCCTCCATGGAATTCGTGGCTACGATCCGCTCTGACAAGGCCACATTAAACATCTGGTGATCCACATTGATTTTGCGAAGGGTTTCCGGATTTCTGGTAAATACCCGAACATGGACATTATGGGCAAGCAATATAGATACTGCAATTCCGAAACTGCCGGCTCCAATGACTACCACTTCCTTCATCGGGGTCTAATGTAGGCAGATTTAAAAATTAAAAATCCGGATTTCATTTTGCCGGCAACGGTCGCCAGTCCGCTCGCTCCAGCCAGGACAACAATTGTTTTTCGATGGTGGCCAGTTGGAGAGGCGGACTGTGGTTGACGTCGATTTGTTGTTTCCGGTTATTGAGTTTCAGGGTAAAAGACCTCGTCGGAAAATCAGGGACGATTTCTTCCTTCCGGGGATATTGGTCCTGAAGGCCGGACTGAAGGGCAGTGGCAACCCACGATTCCAATTTGCCTTTCTGGTCCAGTTCAAGACGGGTAAAATAGAGACCCGACCTTTCCACGTACTGCAGGCCATTCCAAAATACCATCCCGTCGTTGGTGACGACTACACGGTAAACCGGGCATTTTCCCCGGCAAGGCCCAAAGGATAAGGTAAAAAGGGTATCAATTTTAAAAGCGGGTGGGGGAACGGTATCCTTTGTCTCTGCAGGGAGAGGAGCCTCAATGGCCACCGGGGGTGGCTTCATGTCCTGTTCCGCAGGATCGTTTTTTGAAATGCCTTCTGAGGGTGTAGTAACCGCAGGACCGGATGGTGCCTGCTTCAATCTTGCGGTGGAAGCACAACCGACCAGCAATTGCAGGCCCAATAATAAATTAAGGGCAGCATATTTCATTTTTTAACCTGTTTTTGCCTGTCATCCATTTTTTTCTGCTGTTCTTTCATCATAATCTCCAGCCTTTCCTGGAAGCCTCCTTTCTTTTTCGGCTTATGCCTGGCGGCATGGAGCTCTTCTTTCATTTTGCTTTCAGGGAAAAAAAGTGCCTTTCCTCCCAGGGTTTGTCCGATATTCAGGACGTTGCTGAAAGCCATATAAGCGGTAAGGCCGGCAGCTGAATTATTGAAGAAAAACAGGAAAAATACCGGCATGATATATTGCATGTATTTCATGGCCGGGTTCATGGAAAAATCCTGGTCCTTGGTACTGTAATAGGTAAAAACAAGCGTAGAGATTACCCAGATCAGGGTGAAAAGACTGATGTGGGCTCCGAAAAAAGGAATGTTCACCGGCAGTTTGGCAAACACGTCGTAGGACGAAAGGTCGTCCGCCCAAAGGAAGGAGGCTTGCCGGAATTCGATGGACGCAGGGAAAAACTGATAAAGGGCCAGCCAGATGGGCATCTGCAGCAGCATGGGAAGACAACCACCCAGGGGATTCACGCCAAATTCCCTGTACAATTTCATCGATTCCATCTGCATGGCCTGCTGGTCACCTTTGAATTTTTCCCTCAGCACGTTCAATTCGGGTTTCAACGCTCCCATTTTTGCCTGCGAATGAAGCATTTTATAGCTGAGGGGGAAAAGGATAAGTTTTACGATAAAGGTCAGTACCAGGATGACAATGCCTTTGCTGCCAATGAAACCGGACAGAAAATTAAACACCGGCCGGATCACCCATTTATTGATGCTTCCCAGGATGCTCGCTCCAAAGGAAATAATATCCTCCATGCCGTTGCCCTGGGCTTTAAGCAACTGAAACTCATTGGGACCGATATACCATTTCAACTCCTGCGAACCGGACTCTTCGATGGGAATGGAAACCCGGGTATTGAACCGGGTGATGTATTCGGAACCTTCAGGCCCCGGTGTGGTTTCAACCGTAATGTTACGGAATGGATCGTCTGCAATGAGACTGGTATTGAAGAATTGCTGGGCATTGGAGATCCAGGCTACCTGGCCTTCAAACGATTCTTTTTCAGCCCCGCCGTATTTCAACTTTTCTTTGTCGTCCTGGACTGGTTTGTAATGGAGGGTAGTCAATGTTTTTTCATAAGCGATCCCCCTTTCCTGGGGCTCGATGTAATTCTGCCAGTCCAGCACGATTTCTTTTTGAGCCAGCTCCTGCTCAAAGCCGTTCAGGCTTATATTAAAATCTACGAGATAACTGCCCGGTTGCAGCCGGTATTCCAACATCAATTGTTTGCCATCCTGGGTTCCTGCGGTGAAAGCCACGGATAAAGCATCCGACTTGGGGACGGAAAAGAGGAGGTTCTTGGTTTCGAGCGGCTTTTCCCGGAGTGGAAGGGTAAGGTTCAGCAGATTGCTGGGGTGGTTGAGCAAATAAAGAGGCGCTTTCTGGTCCGGTCCTTTGGAGACCACTACCATCCTTTTATGTTCTTTCAACTCAGCTTTGGTGATCTGGCCTCCGAGGTTGCTTATGGTAAGCTTCAAGACCTCGTTTTCGAGGATATAATCACTGGCTTTGATGGTGCTGTCCGGCACGATCACCCCGGGGATGCCGGTATTTTGAACAGCAGGTACCGAAACGTTCAAGGTATCCAAGCCTTCACCGGAAGAACGGATTTGATTTCGGATGCTGTCCTGGATTTGCTGGGCCCGCGTGATGGAATCCTGGATCCTGGTCTGAATCGCCTCCTGCTGATGTTGCCTGGTGCTGAAATAGGACCATAGGAGCAAAACGATAAAAATCAAAATAAAACCAACGATATTATTCCTGTCCATTGTAGGTATTAAAGAGCCGCAAAGGTACTATTAGTTTATGCGATGGACAAGAAACAGCCAACATCCGGAGCCTTTACCCAAATTACCCTTAATCCAAGGACCGTATAATCCTGTTGCCCCACTTATTCGTTTGCTAACCTGCCAACTTGCCAACTGACAAACTGGCCAACTAGCTAACGGATTAAAATTTCCACCTACATTGAAACTTAAGGGTCGTGTCGTTAATTGATTCATTATCAGATAAATCCGTTTTAGAACCAGGGCTTGACAGTTTTAAGGTACAGGCCCATCTTCCTTCCAGCATCAACCGTTTTGACAGGGCCCACCTCTGATTCCAATAAGCCCTCAAGCCCTTTCCGCTGAATGCAGGCACACTGAAATTGTACAGAAGGTCATTCTCATAAGCGTAAATTCGGGAATCATAGTCTCTGGTCGAAAAAAAACAAATCCGGGCTGTGAAAGATAAGGCTGACTGAATGGGTTGGTAAAGAATATCCTGAAATAGCAAAAAACCCAGGGAAGCCTCTTCCCCTGACCTTTGGTTCCTGTTGAACTCAAGACGGCTGCGTGTTTCCAGGCCCTTCCCGTGAAATAAATTCAAATGCACCCTGATCTGGGTTTGCGCCCGATCCACCAGCGGTTTGAGCGCATAATTTCCTTTGCCGTTTTCCTGACTTCTTTTAAATCGAAATTGGAGATAGGCCTCGACTTTATGCCTGACGGTGTAATTAAGGCGGACGAGTTGTTCATTGCCGGATGAAGGACCATCGGCCTGGTAGCTGTACCATGGACGTCTCCAGAAGTCCCAATAGGCATTTATTTTCCATTGGGGCGCAGGGATAAATTCAAGGCCGGCATACAGGCCTTGTTCATTGACCGGATCGCCATATTCACCAAACGCATTGGCATAAAACGATGTATATTTTTTACCGTATCGACGGTAAACCAGCGCAAGGTCCAGTCTTTTATCCAGGCCGGCCTGTATGCCCGAGACATGAGCGATCCCGGAAGGGCTGCTGCATGCCGTCTCACTGAACATATTGAAATTCTTGTATTTGATACTCCAGTCCAGACTGGCCTGGCTCAGGGTTCTCCCTGAAAAGGCATAGGCCGTATATGCCGAAGTTTTCTTCTTAAAATATTTGTCATAACGGCTGGAAACCAGGTTGAATGCGAACTGTCCCGATTTCCATCGATGCCTGACAGAACCGCCGGCCATTTGTTCATTCACCCTTTTCTCATCCTCAAGTTCTGAAGGGCTGCGGTGATTTCCGCTTTCCTGAAAACCGGTGATCACTTCCGTGCCCTGGATCATCGATTGACCCGAATTGGCATCTTTTTTCCGGTTGGAATAAAATACAGCCAGCTGTGTATTCGGTTTTAGCCTGAATAAACCGGAAAGCCCGCGAAAAAAATTAAACTCACCCGCTGCAGTATACGGTCTCAGCGTCCGGTCGGCCTTTCTGACCCCGGTAACCCAGGCGCCTTTCCTTCCGCCCATACCGGAGTGCATGATCAGGCCCTGCCCAAGGCTTACGGTATAATCACCCAGCACAAATTCTTCAATGGTTTTGTTAACCTGGCGGGCTGCTGCATGAAAGGAATAATGATCAAACCCCGCCTTGTTGTCTTTTCGGAAAAAGGATTCACCTGCGTCTTTTTCACCCAGGAACCCAATACTCATCCTGTTTTCATAAAAATGCCTGTAGCGCATCAACAGGTTGTACGGGCTGCCGGGAAATTCAAGTCCGGCATTGCCTGAACCGGATGCAGGTTTTTCATAGCGCGTCAACCTGAGCAGCCATTGATTTTGACTGCTGAGAAACTGGTCTTTCAGCTTAATGTTGAATTGATCGAGGTTGGCCCGTAGCCGGATATAAGGGCTGATCCGTTTAATCAGGTCAGGGTCAAAACCGGGTACCGCCTGCAACTCAAAAAGACTGATCAGCGGCCCATGGTGGCGGATGTAATTTTTGAGCGATTCCAGCCGGGCAGGGTCGAGCAGTATAAAATCATCCAAGTCCGGATGGTCCGGGTCATTGATATTCAGCGGTTTTTTTCTCCACGATTCAAGCAATTCCATAGATAATCCCAGATCCGGATCTTCCGGATTTTCACCATGTTCGGAAAAGGATTGCAACACATCTTCAAAATGAAGGATCTCCGATTTAAAAGCAAGGCTGTCTGGTTGAGCGTGGAGCAAAGAGTTGGACCCAAACCATCCGGATAAAAAAAATAAGGGGACCAGGCCCCGCGAAGAGGTGATCATAGTGTGTGTGCCCTAAGATAAAAAGAACCGGCAAGAGGAAAAAGCCGCGAATTAATTTTCTTTCAGCATCCCCTTGATTTCGTTGAGTTTCATCAGGCTTTCAATGGGGCTGAGCCGGTCAATATCTGTTTCTTCCAGCATGCGGATCACCGCCTGAGCTCTCGGATCGGAACTTTCAAATATGTTCAGCTGGAAAGGGGAGGGCAATGCCTTGAGTTTGTCGCCGGTCTCACCGCCGGTGTCAGCAGCTTCGATGGATTTTTGTTCCAGGTGTTTGAGAATGCTTTGTGCCCGGCTGACGATCCTTTGCGGCATTCCGGCCATCCGGGCGACATGGATTCCAAAGCTGTGCCTTACGCCGCCTTCTTTGAGCAACCGCAGGAAGAGGACTTTATTGCCGACCTCTTTGGTGGAAACGTGGAAGTTCTTAATACGTCTGTGTTTGTCGGCCAGTTCATTCAACTCATGGTAATGGGTGGCAAAAAGGGTTTTGGGCCTGGCAGGGTCGGTATCGTGCAGGAATTCCGCAATGGCCCAGGCTATGGATATGCCATCGTAGGTACTGGTGCCCCTCCCGATTTCATCCAGCAGGATCAGGCTCCGGGCAGAGGTATTGTTGAGGATCAGGGCGGTTTCGTTCATTTCTACCATGAAGGTGGACTCGCCGCTGGAGATGTTGTCCGAGGCTCCTACCCGGGTAAAGATTTTGTCCACGATGCCGATGTTTGCCGATTCAGCCGGAACAAAACTTCCCATTTGAGCCATAAGGCAAATCAGCGCGGTTTGGCGCAAAATGGCCGATTTACCCGACATGTTAGGCCCGGTGATCATCAGGATCTGTTGATTGTCGTTGTCCAGGTAAAGGTCGTTAGGCACATACGATTCACCGGGGGGAAGGTTCTTTTCGATCACGGGGTGCCTTCCCTGCCGGATGTCAATGATATAACTGTCATCCAGCACGGGCCTGTGATAATCATTCTGACAGGCAAGACGGGCAAATGAAATCAGGCAATCCATACGGGCAATGAGCTGGGCATCGTGTTGAATGGGATTGATGTATTCTTTGATCTGGCTGACCATCTCCCGGAAAAGAAGCTCTTCGAGATCGATGATTTTTTCTTCCGCTCCCAGGATCTGGCTCTCCAGTTTTTTTAATTCATCGGTGACAAATCGTTCGCCATTTGCCAGGGTCTGTTTCCTTACCCAGCCCGGCGGCACCTGGTCCTTGTAGCGGTTGGTGACTTCCAGGTAATAACCGAATACGCTGTTGAACCCTATCTTCAACGGAATCCCGGTTTTTTCAAATTCCTGCTGCTGAAGTTGAAGCAGCAATTCCTGGGCATGTTGCACGACATAACGGTGTTCATCCAGAACGGCATCACAACCCTCCCTGAAAATCCCGCCTTTATTGGTCAGCGCCGGTGCATCTTCCTTTATTTTTTGCTCTATGGAAGCCCTCAGTTCCGCGCATAATTGAATGGCTTCGCCCATGTGTTTCAACTCCACATTTCCCGAAGAGATCAGCAGGTCCTTCAAGCCGGGCAGTGCTTCGAGGGCACGGCGCAACTGAACCGTTTCCCTCGGACTGATCCGGTCCATGGCCGCCTTGTTGATCAGCCTTTCCAGGTCGCCCACCTGCCGGATGAGGGATTCATACCGGTCGAGATAGTCGTATTGCTGGTGAAAATAACTCACCCCGTCCAGCCTTTTGTTGATCATCCCGAGGTCCAGCAGGGGGAGCATCACCCATTTATACATCAGCCGGGAGCCCATGGGGGACAGGGTCTGGTCCATGACCTGCAGAAACGATTTCCCTTTATCCACAGGGTTTTCGAGCAATTCCAGGTTCCGGATGGTAAAACGGTCAAGCCATACATAATCGGCTTCCGGGATGCGCTGAATGTTTCGTATATGATGGATCTGGTTTTCAGTCGTTTTGAGGTAATGCAATGCGGCCCCGGCAGCCACCTGGGCCTGGGCCATGTCTTCAATGCCAAATCCCTTGAGGCTGTGCACTTCAAACTGCTCCAGCAATTTTTCCCTGGCGTATTCCTGCTGAAAAATCCAGTCATCAATCGAATAGGTGTAATACGCTTTGCCCCAGGTGGATTCAAACGCCCGGGCGCTGTTTCTAGCTAGTATGATTTCGGCAGGGTTAAAACTTTGCAGCAGTTTTTCAATATAGGATGCATCGCCTTCGGCCACAAGAAATTCACCGGTGGAGATATCTATAAACGCGAGGCCGTGCCTGGATTTGCTGCCAATATATATGCTTGCCAGGAAATTATTTTTTTTCTGGTCCAGATACTGATCACCGGTGATCACCCCCGGCGTAATCATTTCCGTGACCGCCCGGCGAACGACTCTTCCGGGAACCGGTTTTTCCATTTGTTCGCAGATCGCCACCCGGTAACCGGCTTTGATGAGTTTGGGCAGGTAGAGGTTAAGGGCATGATAAGGGAAGCCCGCGAGTTCTGTGACGGTAGCGCCGTTGTTTCTTTTTGTCTGAATGATCCCAAGTACCCGGGCGGCGAGGATGGCATCCTCGCCAAAGGTCTCGTAAAAATCACCGACTCTGAACAGCAGGATGGCATCGGGATATTTGCCTTTGACCTGGGCATACTGGCTGAGCAATGGGGTAGTGGCCCCTTCTTCCTTAGCTATGGAATCCTTATGTTTCGATGGTCTGGCCAATCCCTGCTTTTAGGCAAAATTAAACAGTTGACCCCTTCCATTCATATAACGGCTGAAATTAATATATCATGCTTATCTTTATGCCGGTTATTACAAAACAATATTCTATGTCAAATGCACTTAAATCGTTGAATGAAAACGAGATCCAAACGCTTACGGATGCCCTGCCCCTCATTGCCATCCTGATCGGCAAAGCCGATAACAATCTGGATGTCAAAGAACTGGACCTGGCGAAAAAAATAACGCATATCCGGACCTTTAACTCCCCGGAATACCTTCAGGCCTTTTATGAAAAGGTGGAGGAACATTTTGACCAGATCCTGGCCAAGTTTAATGCGGAATTGCCTGAGGATGCAGGCCTGCGCGGAGAAATCATTTCAGGAAAACTGGCCCAGCTCAATCCGGTCCTGGCAAAATTGCATCCCAAAGCGGGAGCATTCCTCTACCGGGGATTTGTCCGCTTTTCCCAGGAAATAGCCAAAGCCTCCGGTGGTTTCCTTGGATTTCTGGCGGTAAACCCTGAAGAATCAAAATGGGTAAGCCTGCCCATGATCAACCCTGTTGAATACGAAGACCAGGAAGACGGGGACGAGGAAGAATAATTTCTACCGCAGGACCGCAAAACGCCTGCTGTAAACCGATTTGCCTATTCGCAAAGAGTAAATATAAGCTCCGTTTTGAAGCCCGGAGACCGGCACGGATACCGTGTTGTCTCCTTTATTCAACTTTATCGGCAAGGACATCATGGTCCTCCCGGAGACATCCTGGAAGAACAGGCTGGCCGGGCCGGATTCCAAAGCGTATACCCTGATATTTAATTGGTCCCTTGCCGGAATGGGAAAGGCATGATGACTGGCAGCGGGCTCCTTTAACTCACGGACCGGGCTGGTCAGGCAAGCCTGTGAAGCCGGCTCCGCAACGGTCAGAAAATATTTTCCGGGAAAAAAAGGCCCGGGAAAGGCAACGTCAAAGGTCCCGGCCTGGGTAATGAGTTTCAAATTAATCACCAGGTCATAGGTACCCGGTTTGTTTTCTGCAGTGGCATTCCCTCTCAGCACGACGCAGCCCAGCTGGTTTTTTGCCATCATGCAGTTCCCGGGGTTACAATAATACCTGATTCCTTTTGGAAGTCCGGTAACGGCATTCGTCGTGTCCAGGACGGCGCTTAGCAGGCCTATGGTGATCGTGGTATTGCCGAACGGGACGGTGATCATATCGGGTATATTGACCGTCAGTGGATATTCATAATCCTGGCCGATGCAAACCGGCCGGGAGATGCCACCCATCCGGGTGCTGTCGTTGTAGGGCCGGGGATAAATGCCCGCCGTACTGTCTTTATAAATCGGGTTCGGCGAGCAGGCCGGGATTTGCGCACAGATATTGTACATTTGAAAACAGGCAAGAATAAATAGGACCCAAGTTTTTTTCATACCTGAAATTTTATGAGGTTTATAGTCTGAATTTATTTCCGAAGATACATATGCCATTTAAGACCTCGTATTACTGCATCCTCTTTGTGATGTTTCACCTGCTTCAGTTTTCTTTGCTGAGGGCTCAACCCGGCTTAAAAGGAAAAGTGGTGGACCAGGAGACCGGCAGTGGTTTGGCCGGAGCAACCATCCAGGCAGGGGACCGGGGAGGATTTACCGATTTTAACGGTCATTTTCAGATCTCCCTGGAAGCAGGCATCCACAAGGTGAACATTTCCTATATCGGGTTTAATACCCAATCGGTTGAAATTACGGTTCCCGCCTCAGGCTGGGCCGAAATGGAGTTTAAAATGGAGGCCCACATCGGGATCCTCGAAACCGCCGTGATCAGCGATTCCCGATACCAGAAACCGCTGGGGGAGAGCACGGTCTCTCTCGAGCTGATTAAAAAGAATCTGATCGACCACATCAATGCCACCTCTGTTGACGAAGTCCTTGACAAGGTCCCCGGGCTAAACATGATCGGAGACCAGGCTAATATCCGCGGGGGTTCAGGCTTTAGTTATGGCGCCGGTAGCCGGGTGTTGCTGATGGTCAATGACATCCCTGCACTGCAGGCCGATGCAGGTTATGCTAACTGGGATGACCTCCCCGTGGAGAATATTGAACAGATCGAGGTTATCAAGGGAGCCGCTTCTGCGATTTACGGTTCGGCTGCCCTCAATGGCCTTGTTCATGTGAGGACCGCATTTGCCCGATCAGAACCCCTGACCCGGGCATCTGTTTTTTATAATCCCGTACTGGCTCCAAAAGATAAATCGCAGCAATGGTGGTCTTCAGCCCCATATACGGCAGGCATTTCCCTCAGCCATGCCCGCAAGGCCGGAAAATGGGACCTGGTCGGTGGCCTCTATGTCCTGGACAACCGGAGTTATAATGAAACATCCCGTTCAGACTATCAGCGGATCAATGGCAGTATTCAATACAGGATCACGGATCGCCTGGTTGCCGGCAGCCATTTTAATTTAAACAACCGGAATGGCAACAGTTTTTTTTACTGGAAAGACGGAGTCAATGCCATTTACCGTCCCGACCCTCTGACCCTGAGCAAGTCCAAATCCTTAAGATACCATATCGACCCATACCTCAATTATTTTGATCAAAAGGGCAACAAACACAGTTTGTTGTCGAGAATCTATGTAGTGGACAATTCCGTTTCCAACGGGCAATCCAACAGCTCTTCCCTCTGGTATGGGGAATACCGTTTTCAGAGGCAGTGGGCCGGTCCACAGCTGGTCACCACGGCGGGCCTGGTCTATGCCCACAACAGCAGCAACAGTCCCCTGCTTAACCGCCTCTCCCTGAAATCGAGGAATGCAGCTGCCTACGCGCAGGCAGAAAAAAGATTGTGGTCGAATACCACCGTCTCCCTGGGCTGGCGCTGGGAAGACTACCGGCTCAGCCGCCCGGAGATCCTGGCAGGTGATACCCTGGTTGGCGGCAAAAAAAAGGATCAAAAAAACCTTTTTCGTCTGGGAATAAATACGAAAGCGGGAGCGAACACATTTTTCCGGGGCTCCATGGGCCAGGGCTTTCGTTTTCCCACTCTGACCGAGCAGTTTATCACGACTGCTTTCGGATCCACTTTTATTTCACCGAACCCCAGGCTGGAAAGCGAAACCGGATGGACAGCGGAGATCGGAGTCAAACGCGGATTCAGGATAAACCGGCTGACGGGCTTTGCAGACGGAGCTTTGTTCTGGTCCAGGTACGAGGACATGATGGAATTCGTATTTACAGGCTTTGTGAAAGGCTTTCAGTCCCAAAATATTGGCAACACGGACATCAAAGGGTTTGAGCTCAGTCTGGGTGCGGGCTCAACAGGCAGGCACAGCTGGTCCGTTCTTGGAGGATACACTTATATTAATCCAAAATTTGTCCGTTTTACGGAAGAAGACAACCGCAGGTCATCCGCCGATTTTAACATCCTCAAATACCGCTCGAGGCATTTGTTTAAACTGGATATCGAGGATGCTTTCGGTGACTGGATTTTGGGGAGCGGGCTTTTATATACCAGCCGGATGGAAGCCATTGACGCCATCTTTGAGCTGGTGATCTCCGGCCTGAAAGCGTTCCGGGAAGAGCATAAAGGGTATACGCTCATGGACCTGCGCATAGCAAGGAAATGGAAGCCAGTTACTTTCAACCTGATCCTGAAAAATCTTTTCAACGTGGAATATTCCAGCCGCCCCGCCCTCATGGACGCCCCAAGAAACATCACTTTTAAGATCGATTACCGGATATAAAAAATAAAAAAGGCCCCTGGGAGGGCCTTGACATTCGCCGGGCGAATATTATTTAGGAATTCTCAGGACCTGTCCCGGGTAAATTTTATCGGGATGTTTCAACATGGGTTTGTTGGCTTCAAAGATTTCCGGGTAACGCATGGGGTCACCGTAAAAGTGTTTGGCGATTTTGGATAACGAATCTCCTGATTTCACTTCGTAAAATTCTGCTTCCGGCTCAGTCACCAGGACGGAAATGCGGTCGTCCACCGATGCCACGCCTTCAATATTTCCGAGTGCCAGGATCAGTTTCTCCCGGTCAGCCTGGTGTTTCACCTGGCCATAAACGGTGACCTTATCCCCCTCCATATCGAGGTCGAGGTTTTCAATTTCGATACCCAGGCCCTTCAGGTAACTTTCCATGGCGGATATCTTTCTTTCCCTCTCAACCGCAGCGGCGTCCACAGCAGGTGCCGCTTCTGCCTTTTTACCGAAAAGCTTCTCTCCGGCTCCTTTCAAAAATGAAAATAATCCCATAAATGTATAGATTTAGTTGTTAATAAATTATACTGCAAGTTAAGGGTATTTTGGCCGAAACAAGCCTTCGGATTCCACCTTATCTTTACCAAAAAAAGAGCAAGGCCCTAAACCGGACTATTTCAGTAAAAGCACTATATTTGTGCCGCTTTTTAAATATGTATCTACAATAAATTTAATATGTTAGGTAAAGGTTTAGTGAAATTTTTCTTTGTCCTCCTTTCGGTGGTGTGCATTATGCAATATATTTTCATGCTCCCGACCGGACGGATTGAAAGAAAAGCAGACAAGTATGCACAGTCGGCAGTGGATTCGCTACCCGACAGCCTGGATGCCAATACCGTCTTGAAAGCCGCACGGGCCCGTTTTCTCGATTCCGTTTCCGATGATGTCGTATTCAGCATCCCGGGAATAAAAAAATATACCTACCAGGAACTCAAACAACAACAACTGGCTCTTGGCCTGGACCTCAAAGGAGGTTTGAATACCATTTTACAGGTTGACCTTAAAGATTTTCTCCTCCGGCTTTCCAGAAACAGCCAGGATCCTGATTTTCTTTTAGCTCTGGATAATGCTGAAAAAAAATTACAGAGCGACAACAGGAACTACATTACCATTTTTGGAGAAGAATTTCAGAAAGTGGCCAATGGCAAATCGTTGGCTTCCATATTCCAGCGGGATCCCGGGCTTCGTACGGAAATCAATCTGAGTACTTCAGATGCCGCTGTGCTGAATATCCTGAGGACCCGGGCCAATGAAACCGTCAAGCTGACCTACGACCGCCTGGTAAACCGCATCGATAAATTCGGGGTGGTCCAGCCAAATGTATCCCTGGATGCAGCCCGGGATCAAATCTCCGTGGAACTTCCCGGTATTGAAAACCCCGAACGCGCCCGCCGTTTGTTGCAAAGCACGGCCAAACTCGAGTTCTGGGATGTTTACCGTGCGGGTGATCCAGGCACGACATCTCCCAGTATTCTGAATACCCTGGTTGACGCCGATGTTCTGCTCAGAAGAAAGATGGGGGAGGATACGATGACGGTGGATTCCACCTCGAGGGTAGATACCCTGATCAATCCGGTATATGATTCCCTGGGCAACGTAATAGATACGGCCTTCACTTATGATACGGTTACCGTGGCTGCAGATCCCCTCGCAGGCAGAGGGCCTTTACTCCGCGTACTTACACCCAATTTTGTCAACCAGGACCGTACCAGTTTTACCTTTTCACCCGCAATCATGGGAGTAGCCGAAGGCAAGGACCGGGATCGGGTTTCCGCCTTATTAAACGAACCGGATATCAAAGCCCTTTTCCCAAGAGAACTTGAATTCCGATGGGGGGCGAAACCGGAAAGCCTGACCAGCACCACGGATGGAGAAAATTCAAACATGTATTTTCTCTATGCCATCAAGAAAAAAAGAGGGTCCGATGAGCCCCCGCTAGAAGGAGACCGGATCGTGAATGCCCAGCCTTCCACCAACCGCACCGGACAGACCACCGTCACCCTCAAAATGGACAACGCCGGCGCCAAAGTCTGGGCCGATATGACCACCAAAGCTGCCCAGGACAACAACCGCGAAGTCGCCATCTGCCTTGATGACGAAGTGGTTTCCTGCCCCAGTGTCAACGGCCCCATCACCGGTGGAGACACTGAGATCATGGGTGCCTTTACGGTTCAGGAAGCCACCGACCTGGCCAATATTCTCCAGGTAGGAAAATTGCCTGCGAGAACCAAAATCATACAGGAATCCCTGATCGGCCCTTCACTCGGAGCTGAGAATATCCGTAACAGCCTCTGGGCCATGGGTATCGGTTTTGGACTGGTGTTGATTTTTATGGTCTACTATTATGGCAGAGGTGGTATCATTTCCATACTTGCCCTTGTTGCCAACCTGTTTTTTATCATTGGAGCCCTTGCTTCCCTGGGTACGGTACTGACGCTGCCGGGCATTGCAGGTATCGTACTGACCATGGGTATGGCGGTTGATGCCAACGTCATCATTTATGAAAGGATAAAAGAAGAACTCCGGGCGGGAAAATCGCTGCTTACTTCTATTTCAGAAGGCTTCAAACATTCCATGTCCGCCATCCTGGACTCCAACGTCACCACCTTGCTGATTGGTTTTGTTTTGATTTATTTTGGCATTGGCCCCATAAAGGGATTTGGTACGGTCTTGATCGTCGGCATCGTATTCACCGTATTTACCGCCCTTTTATTGTCCAGGTTAATGGTCGATTACTGGACTGCCAAAGGCAGGCAAATCGACTTCTGGACAAAAGCCACCCAACATGTCTTCTCTCATTTTAATGTGGACTGGATCGGTATGCGTAAAAAGGCCTACCTGCTGTCGGGAGCCATTATCCTGGCTGGAATCATATCGATCTTTACCAGGGGCTTTGATCTTGGTGTAGATTTTAAAGGTGGTTACTCCTATAATATTAACCTCGGAGCAACCCCCATAAAAAGTGAAGAACTGCGCAAAGCCCTTACTGCCTCCCTCGGAGGCTCACCGATCATCAAAGCAGTCGATGTATCCAATACCTACAACGTCACCACCGATTACCTGATCAATGACCAGGAAGCAGACGCTCCTGACAGGGTATTGGCCAAGATCCACGAAGGGTTGAAAACATTACCGGGCGCAGAAAACCTTAACCTGGATGAATTTAAAAATCCGGAAGGCAGCGGCATGCATATTCTTTCCTTTACCAAGGTGGTACCAACCATTGCAGATGATATCCGGACCAGCGCGATCTGGTCGACGGTTGTTGGTCTTATTGTTATTTTCCTGTATATTCTGGTCCGTTTCAGCAAATGGCAATACAGTGCGGGGGCGACTCTGGCCTTGGCTCATGATGTACTTATTACGGTAAGCGTGTTCTCTCTGTTTCATGGCTGGTTCCCGGTTTCCCTGGAAATCGATCAGACCTTTATAGCGGCTCTGCTGACCCTTATTGGTTATTCCATCAACGATACGGTGATTGTATTTGACCGGATCAGGGAATACATGAGCCATTACTCCACACTGTCCAAAACAGAGGTCATCAACAAAGCCATCAACAGCACCCTGACCCGGACGGTGATCACTTCCCTGACCGTATTCTTTACGGTATTGGTGCTTTTGATTTTTGGGGGCACCTCGATTAAAGGCTTTGCCTTTGCCATGACTGTTGGTGTGCTTGCAGGGACTTATTCATCCATCTTTATGGCTGCGCCGGTCCTGGTTGATCTGGACATGGCGGCCAGCAAAACAGACAAATCCGGCACCGCTCAAAAAACGAGCACTGCCAAACCGGCAATTAAGCCTGCGCCCGCAAGGCCAAAATAAACGACCGTATTCAAGCTAAATCAAGAGCTTGCCTGACTTTCAAGCTTATCTGCTTGACAATCAGGTAAGCTCTTTGTATTTTAGTCCGGGATTGATGGCCCCGCGAATGAATACCAGAGAATTGAAATACTTTTTTGTTTTTGCCGTGCTGTTTTTTGCTGCCCGGTGCACGACGGTTCAAAAGGCAAAGACAGGGGCTGATGCCTTTGACCGTAAACAATATTTTCTCGCTGCCAGCCTTTATGAAAAAGAATTCGGAGCTAACTCTGAAAAAAATATCCGGGCCAAGCTTGCTTATGGCGCCGCCATGTCCTATCAGAAAACCAACGAGACTGCCCGTTCGATACCCTGGTTCAGGGAGGCCGCTGAAAACGGTTTCGGCGATATCGCCTGGAGGCAATACGGGCTTGCCCTGATCCAGAACAGGGAGTACGACGAGGCCATAGCGGTTTTTAATGCCCGCCTCCAGGAAAAAGGAAATTCCGAAGAATTCAGGCTGCTTTTATCCTCTGCAAGGCAAGCCAAAGCCTTATACCTGGACAAACTGGATATTTATGAGGTGAATCCGCTTCCTGTCAATACGGAAGCTTCGGAATATGCCCCGGTGATCGGTGTGCAGGGAGAACTCCTGTTCACTTCGGACCGGCCTGCAGGCACCGGTGAAGAAAATTACAAGTGGACCGGCAGGAAGTTTTCAGACCTTTTCTCCGCCCGTGAAGACGGCAGCGAGGCAACCCCGCTTGACCCCATGATCAATACCACGGCCAACGAAGGGACCGCCTGTTTTAGCCAGGATGGAAATATCCTTTTTTTTACCCGTTGCGGCCTTTCGCTGGACCAACCCGATGCCTATTGTAAAATTTTCGTCACCAAAAGAGACGGAGCAGGCTGGTCGGAGCCCCAGGCCCTGGCCTTCCAGAAAGAACAGGTGAATTACATGCACCCCTGCCTGGCCGCTTCGGATTCCGTCTTGTTTTTTGTATCCGATAATGAAAGGGGAGAGGGCGGGTTTGATATTTATTATTCGGAATGGGGTGACGACGACTGGTCTGAACCGGAAAGACTGGGTAAAAGGATCAACAGCCCTTCCAATGAAAAGTTTCCCTTTATGTTCCGGGATACTCTTTATTTCGCCTCCGACCGACTGGGGGGCCTTGGCGGACTGGATATTTACAAATCCTTTGTGAATGAAAACGGGGATTGGCAACCACCCATCAACCTGAAATCGCCGATCAACAGCAGCGAAGACGATTTTGCCCTGGTCATTGATCCCGAGTCCGAGGCCGATGGCAATGTGCATGGTTATTTCAGTTCCTCCCGCGTGGGAGGTATGGGAAAGGATGATCTTTACCGGTTTACCAGGACCCAATCCGATGAATCCGTGCTGCTCAACCGGGAAGAAGTAAAAGCGGAAGACAGCACCGCCCTGAAAAAAACAATCCGTTATCAGGCATTCCTTTCCATTCATGTAGTGCAGACCATCCGCGAAAACCCGGATGATCCCAACAGCAAAGTGATTGATAAAAAGCCCATCCCCAACACCCTGGTCCTGTTGCGGGAGGGAGCGACCCCGATCCAGCTTCGCACCAACAACAACGGGAATGTCCTTCGGGAAATAAACTATGATGAAAATTATTTTGTACTTGCCACTGCCCCGGGCCTCCTTAATGCAAGCAAAGAAATAAACACCTTCCAGGCACGTGACGAAAACAACCCCACCAAAACCTTTAATGTGGAAATCGCCCTGGATAAAGCGTATACCGGCAAGGAAGTGATCATCCCGGACATTTTTTATGACCTCGATAAATGGGACATCCGCCCTGATGCAGAGCCTCCCTTGAATTCACTGGTCCAATTGCTTAAAGACAATCCACGGATACGGATTCAGTTGTCTTCCCATACGGATTGCCGTGGCACGGACGAATACAACCAGGACCTTTCGCAAAAACGCGCACAAGCCGCCATTGAATTTTTGATTAAAAAAGGCATTGACGGCAGCCGGCTGGCCCCGAAAGGCTTCGGTGAAACCCAACTGGTAAATAAATGTATCTGTGAACAATGTACGGAAGACGAGCACCAGGCGAACAGGAGGACGACTTTTATTATCCTGGAGTGAGGGGATAAAAAGGAGGAAGGGAGGAAGGGAGGAAGGTGAAAGGATAAAAATTACCAGTCACCTTTTCAACTTAAATCCAGTTTCTGCAGGTCGTTCCACAATTTGGCTTTCATTTCCCGGCTCCTGGCGACCTGGTCCAGCGAATCCACGAAATACAAATGAAAAGGATGGAATGGTGTGAGGTGATATGGCTTGGCCTGGATATGTAATCCCAGGTCGGTGAGGGAAATTCCAAAGACCAACACGAGTTTTATTCCTGGTCTTGCCCAGAGCAACTGATAATTTACCAGGGCATCACCGGAATGGTATATCTGTAAGATCTCTTCGGATTGCCAATGGAATGCGGCCGTCATTTTCTCAACGAAAACCTGTTCATCCGGTGCCGGTTTTTTATGCACCAGCACGGCTTTCGGCGAGGCAGGCCATTCATCTTTAAGGTCAGGAAGGCGGTGGTGTTTAATACGTGTAAAAAACTCGTCCATAAAAACGGGTGTGATAAGACTTGGCTGTCATGAACCGGTTAAGCCGGCAGCCCAATCTGAAAATATTTATATTTGCAAAGGTAACCATTCATCTATTCCTATGGCATATCCCATCAAAATTGAAAAGACAAAACATTCCAGACTAAATCAGGTTGATTTAAACCACGTTGCTTTCGGCCGCACCTTTACGGATCACATGTTTGTTGCGGACTATGAGCATGGCGAGTGGACCAACTTCCAGATCAAACCGGTCTCGGACATCCTGGTCCATCCGGCCAACCTCACCTTGCACTATGGCCAGGCCATTTTTGAAGGCATGAAGGCAGGCAAAGACAAGGATGGCCAACCCGTGCTTTTCAGACCGGAAATGAATGCGCGGCGGTTGAATTTTTCCGCGCGCCGGATGTGCATGGCTGAACTTCCCGAGGAACTTTTCCTGCAGGCCCTGAGCACCCTGGTGGACCTGGATGCGGACTGGATTCCGGACAATGAAGACGGCGCCCTGTATATCCGTCCGTATATGATAGCCATGGACAGTTTTATCGGTGTGGCTCCTTCCGAAACCTACCGTTTTCTCATCTTTCTGATGCCGGTTGGCCCTTATTATTCCAATCCGGTCAGCCTTTGGGTTGAACGAAAATTTGCCCGGGCTGTAAAAGGCGGAACCGGGGAGGCCAAGGCCGCCGGCAATTATGCAGGGTCCCTGTATCCGGCCAGGCTGGCGCGTCAGCGCGGTTTTGACCAGTTATTGTGGACCGATGCCCTGCATCATGAATGGGTGGAAGAAAGCGGCACCATGAACGTCTTTTTTATAATAGGCGACCAAGCCGTCACGCCCTCCCTGGACGGTTCCATTCTGCATGGCATTACGCGTGATTCCGTGATCACCCTCCTCAAGGACAAAGGTTTCGAAGTACAGGAAAGGCCGGTCAGTGTGGATGAATTATTTAAAGCTTATGATAAGGGCATTCTTCTGGAAGCCTTTGGAGTGGGTACCGCCGTGGTAGTCATTCCTTTTAAATCCATCACCGACGAAGACCGCGTAATCGAACTGGATCCCGGTAAATTCCAGATAGCTCCCATGCTTAAATCCGAATTGAATGCCATCAAGAAAGGTCTGATCGAGGATAAGTTTGGCTGGGTCCATCATGTGGGGAAGTTGGAGTTAGAGGTCTGAGGTCTGAG
>CAYOPD010000001.1:27636-42374 GCA_964405735.1 uncultured Saprospiraceae bacterium
TGCCAAATGACTACTGATTACTGACTCCTGACTACTGCTCCCCAAAACACCTTTCCAAAATCGATACCAATTGTGCATCATGAACCTTTTTATAGCCGGTAGCCACGGACGGGGAGGGTGGACGGGAGATGAGCTCAAAAACACCCGGAAGCTGCAAATTGATGTAAGCCCATGCGCCCATATTGGCCGGTTCTTCCTGCACCCAGTATAATTTAGCCTTTTTATATTTTTCCAGAACCGCATGGACCTGGTGCTGGGCCAGGGGGTATAATTGTTCGATCCTCACCAGGGCGATATCCTCCCGTTTGTATTCGGTCCTTCTCCGCAATAATTCGTAATAGATTTGGCCGCTGCAGAAAAATACCTTTTTGATCTTTTTTGCTGTTCCTGCGATGGGGTCATCGATGACTTCGCTAAAATGGGTTTGCCCGGACAATTCATCCAGGGCGGATACACAGAACGGATCCCTGAGCAATGATTTGGGAGACATCACGATCAGTGGTTTCCGGAAAGGACGGGCGAGCTGGCGACGGAGTGCATGAAAAAAATTGGCTGGAGTAGTGATATTGCAGATGCACCAGTTGCAATCCGCACTGACCTGAAGGAAACGCTCCGGCCGGGCGTTTGAGTGTTCCGGGCCCTGGCCATCGTATCCGTGCGGAAGCAACATCACCAGGCCGCTCATTCTTTGCCATTTCGATTCCGCGGAAGCAATGAACTGGTCCACCATGGTCTGGGCGCCGTTGTAAAAATCACCAAATTGGGCTTCCCAGATTACCAGGTGGCCGGGCGTGGTCAGGGAATACCCATATTCAAATCCAAGCACGCCGAATTCAGACAACAGACTATTATAGATAAAAAACCTTCCTGTAACATCCGGGAGGCCGGCAAGGCGATTGTATTCAACATTGGTTTCGGCATCGTACACGACGGCATGCCGGTGGGAGAAAGTTCCCCGTTTTACATCCTGGCCGCTGATCCTCACATTTTTGCCTTCTGCCAGCATCGACCCGTAAGCAAGAAGTTCGGCCAGCGCCCAGTCCAATTTCCCGGCAGCCGTGAGTTCGCGGTACGATTTGAGCATCCGGTTGATTTGCTGCAAGGGCTGAAATCCTTGTGGTAAGGACAACAGGTGATTTAAAATTTTATCCCTGAGTTCGGAAGTGATCCCGGTCACCGGAGAAGACTCAAAATCTTTAGGATCATTGGATTTTGTCAAAGCTTTCCAGGCCAGGTCGGGCTCCTGGTAGGTATAGGGCAGGGGCTTCTGCTTTACCATATCCAGGCGGTCCTGCAACATGTCCCAGAATTTTTTTTCCATCAGCTCGGCGAGTTCTTTTTGAACCTCTCCCCGGGCAATCAGTTTCCGGGTATACAATTCCCTCGGATTGGGATGGGTGGATATGATTTTATACATCTCCGGTTGGGTGAATTTTGGTTCATCCGATTCATTGTGCCCGTGTTTTCGGTAACAAACCATGTCGATATAAACATCCGTGTTGAAGGTCTGCCGGTATTCCGCAGCCAGTTCCGAACAAAAGATCACCGCCTCCGGATCATCTCCATTGACGTGAAATACAGGAGCCTGGATGGCGGTCGCGACGCTGGTAGAGTAGGTCGAAGACCTCGCATCGTCAAAATCCGTCGTAAACCCGATCTGGTTGTTGATGACAAAGTGGATGGTTCCGCCGATATAATAACCCTTGAGCTGGCTCATCTGGGCGGTTTCATAGACGATGCCCTGGCCAGCGATGGCTGCATCGCCGTGAATGAGAATCGACAGGATCCGGTCATAATTGCTCTGGTACAGCACATCGGCTTTAGCCCGGGCCATGCCCATGACCACTGGATTGACCGCCTCCAGGTGGGAGGGATTAGGGGCCAGTTTGAGATACACGGTTTTTCCCCCGGCCACTTCTACCTGCGAAGAATATCCCTGGTGGTATTTTACATCTCCCGATCCAAAACTAAGGTCGGGGACCGCCGTGCCTTCAAACTCGGTGAAAATCTGTTCATAGGTTTTTCCCACAATATTTGCGAGGATATTGAGCCTTCCCCGGTGGGCCATGCCTATGATGACTTCTTCCACCCCTTGTTCCACCCCGGATTCAATCATGGCATCCAGGGCCGGGATGGTGGTTTCCCCGCCTTCCAGGGAAAAGCGCTTCTGTCCAACGTATTTTTTATGGAGGAATTCTTCGAAGATCACCGCTTCGTTGAGTTTTTGCAGAATACGTTTTTTCTGGTCGAGGCTGAGCCCGTAATCCTCCTCAATGGCTCTTTTTTCGATACGGTCCCTGAGCCACATCCTTTTTTCCTTATTGTTAATATGGTTGTATTCAAAGCCGATGGATCCGCAATAAATGGCTTTTAGTTTGTCCAGAATTTGCCGCAGGCTTGCCCCGGGAAGGTTCAGTTCACCCCCTGCAATAAAACTTTTATCAAGGTCATGTTCCTCCAGTCCGTAGTCCGTCAAATCCAGATGGGGATGGCGATCCCTGCGTTTGCGGATGGGATTGGTCACGGAGAGCAGGTGGCCTCGGTCCCGGAAACCATGAATGAGGGCCATGACCTTAAATTCTTTGTCCAGGTTTCTTACTTCACCAGCACCGGCTTTGCCATCAGACCGGTCCGCAAAATCAAAACCATTGAAAAAAGCCCTCCAGCTGTCATCGAGGGTTTCTTTATCAGAGAGATATTGTTGGTAGAGTTGGTCTATATAACCAGGGTCCGCGTTGAAGACCGCCGAAAAATCTTTCATTTGATTAAGTTTATTAACCGGTCAGGTTTTTCTCCGCACAAAAATAAGGTCTATTTAAATGAAGCCCGGAGCTAATTATATTATAATTTATATGTATTTGTAAACAATTGTATTTTAATAAAATAAACATATGTAATTTTTTACCATACATTTCCTTGCCGGATTAATCATTTAATGGTATCTTTGCGCCCGCGTTTAATCAAATTTAATTCTATTCAATGGCAAATATCAAAGGTTCTCAAAAACGGGCCGAACTGGCGGAAGTCAGGCGGACTGCAAACCGTTTTAATAAAAAAACAGCCCGTACGGCAATTGCCCGGCTTCGTGAAATAACCGATAAAAAAGATGCTGAAACCTTTATGAAAAAAGTCAACAGCCTGATCGACCGGCTCGCCAAGAAAAATACCTGGCATAAAAACAAAGCCGCCAATCTGAAGAGCTCCCTGAGCAAGCATGTAAACAGACTGAAATAAGGACCTTTCAGTCTATCTGAAAATATAATATTCGCTGGTGTACTGGAGTTCATCCATACACCAGTTTTTTATTTTTAAGCCGAATTCCAAACCACCATGTTTTACCCGGCCACCATCTCCACAATCTATCCCCTCACTCCAAAAGCGGTCAGCATTGAAATTTCAGTATCCCCGGAAGACCGGACTCATTTTAAATTCCAGGCAGGACAGTACTTGACGGTGCGCATTCCATCCCTGGACAAGACTGCTCACCGCTCTTATTCCCTGAGCGCGGCGCCTTTTGAAAATAAACTGCAGATCGGGGTAAAAAAGGTCAGTCATGGAATCGTATCCACCTGGCTCTGTGAACAGGCCAAGCCCGGGGACCGGATTGAGATCATGTCTCCCCAGGGCAATTTTATCCTACCCGAACACCGGGTTCCGCTCTGCCTGGTTGTTTTCGCTTCGGGTTCCGGGATCACCCCGGTTCTTTCCATCATCAAACAGGAACTGCACCTGCATCCGGCCAGCAGGGTCCGTTTGTTCTTCGGCAATAAAAATGCCTCCTCCGCCATGTATTCCGGCGAATTGGACGCACTGGTGACAAAACATCCCGGACGTATTGAAATCAATCACATTTATACAGAACAAAAAACCGGCCACGCGGATACCGAAGGCCGCATTGACCAGGGCAAACTGGAACAATGGAAGTCCTATTTGTTTGACCTTCAAAAAACGGATTATTATATCCTATGCGGTCCTGGCACCATGGTGTCCCACCTTGAAGAATCCCTGATTCAGTATGGGATACCAAAGGACAAAATCCTTACGGAATTGTTTTCAGCCCCGTCCCAGGCCCATAAAGGCCCCGAACAAACGGCTGCCCTGCCCGAAGTGCAGGAAGGGCATTCCATCCGCATCAGGTTTGAAAGGAAAGTGCATACCCTGCACGTCAAATCCAATAAAGAAGCCATCCTCGACCTGGGTTTGAAACAAAAACTTGACTTGCCCTATTCCTGCAAAAGCGGGGTTTGCAGCACCTGCCAGGCCAGGCTCATCTCCGGTGAAGTAAAAATGGACAACAATTTTGTACTCAACGAGGCCGAGCTGAACCGGGGCCTTATCCTGACCTGCCAAAGCCACCCGATCACGCCGGAAGTAGAAGTGGATTACGATCTTTAAAACCACAGGACTGCATTCCTTTTTATCCCTTCCTTCCTCCCTTTCTCCCTTTCTCCTTTCCTACTTGCCTCTTCCCGGGAATTTGATGTACATTTAAAATACAATCCAAATACCATGGCTTATTCCAGACAGACCGGGTTCAGATGGGGTGGCCTTCTGATGGCCCTATTATTTGCAGGATATGCCCTCTGCAAATATTATTCTTCTTCCCAGTTGAACGAGATCACGGGTGAAGAACAACATGTAGGAACCATTACCAAAGAACAGGAAGTCGCTTTGGGCCTTGAAAGCGCGCCTTATATGGCCCAGCAGCACGGCGGGCTTTATCCCGATGAAAGGGCCCAGGCTTATGTAAAAAAAGTCGGGCAAAAGATTGTGCAAAATTCAGTGGTTCAAAAATCAGGTTATCCATACGATTTTCATCTGTTGGCGGATGCCCAGTCGGTCAATGCTTTTGCCCTGCCCGGCGGACAGGTATTTATTACGCTGGCGCTTTTTTCCAGGCTGGAGAATGAAGACCAGCTGGCCGGGATATTCGGACACGAAATCGGCCATGTGATTGCCAGGCATGGGGCCCAGCGTTTGGCTCAGCAAGAACTGGCACAGGGCTTGACGGGGGCAGCCGTCATCGCGGCAGGCGACTACAACTCCGCCCAGGGTATTCAGATGATTGCAAACCTGATCAGTATGAGTTATGGAAGGGACCAGGAGCTGGAATCCGATGACCTCGGGGTACGTTTCATGTATGAATCGGGTTACAAACCGGAGGCCTTGCTCGATGTCATGAAAATCCTCGAAGCCGCTTCCCAGGGACAACGCCAGCCTGAATTTTTCAGCACCCATCCAAGCCCGGAAAACCGTTTGCAAAAAATCCAGGATGCCATTCAAAAATATACGCAGGGCCGGGTACCGCAGAATGATAAAAAGGAGGAGCCTTTGATCAGATTGAAAGATCCGGATTTATTTAAATAATGGAAATGTCAAAAATCATGGCTTGAACAACGATACGTTTGATGCCCTGACGGCCTGTTGATAATCAGCCCAGTCTCCTTTAATGAAATCATTAACCTGTTTTATAATCTGCCGGGCTTCGTCTGTGACCTGATCAATATACAATTGCCCGTTCGGGGTGGGGGCACCGTCGGACGAATTAATGAATTGAGTGGCTCTTGAAAGTTTGCCAACCAGCCGTTCTGAACGGTCAATGCCTTTAAAATCCGTTGGGGTCAGGAAGAGTTCCATGAGTTTTTTTATGGTTTGATCATGGACCTTTCCGAGCGCTGTTATTTTGGCTTTTGTGCTATCCGGAGCATTGGACATCACTTCATTGACCAGTGTAATCGATCGCCTGGCTTCCTTCAATTGGTCAAAGGTCTGGGTGACGGCTTTCACCAATGCAAGATTTTTATTGACACTTTCCACCTTGGCCACGCGGTCGGCCTCCGTTATTTTTATTCTTGGGTCAGGAAGGACCACGACCCAGGAAGAGTCCTTTTCAGAACCATATCCTACCACGATCTTGTATTTGCCGGGCGATATGGCAATCCCCCCAGGTTCTGCGTTGGGGTCTTGCCTGGAGAAGCGACCCGCACCGGCACCGGATTCACCTGGATCGTGCGAGGGCATTCTTTCTCCCTTGCGGTCCAGGTTCCAATAAAACCGGTTAAAACCGGGTTCAGCGTTTATTTTCAGATTTCGGATATTTTCACCCGATTCAGAATATACGCGTACAGAAACTTCGCGAGCTACCTCTGACCTCCTTCCGGCTGTGGAGTCCACCTGGTCTTGTTCCTTGATCCAAACAGACAACATAGCCCCGGTCGCTTTATTGGTGCCGGCATACAATCCATCCGCGCCAAAGTGTTCGCCATCATAGGTCCGCATCTGAGCCTGTATGGCATCCGGCACAGGGAATAAACGCAACTTATTATTCAAGACGGAACCTTTCGAACGGGCAATCTCTCTCAACGGTTGTATGTCGTCCAGGATATAAAAGGCCCTGCCAAAAGTGGCTATCACCAGGTCATGATCCCGGGGATGAATTTTCAGGTCAGAAGTGGGCACGGCGGGATATCCGTGGGTCCAACGCTGCCATTCTTTGGCACCATCGAAAGAGACGAAGAGCCCCTCGTCGGTACCCAGGAAAAACAATTCGGGTACTACCGGGTCCTGCACGATGCACCAGACGTATCCATTTACCTTATGCTCATCCACGATGCGCGTCCAGGTCGCTCCAAAATCCTTCGTGGCGAAGACCATTGGCCTCCAGTCGTTCTGCCTGTAATTATTAACCGACACATAAGCCTCGCCCGCATTTCTGCGGGAAACTTCAATTTGAGGAATCCATGACCCCGTTGGGATGCCGTTAATTTTAGGAGTGAGGTTCAACCAGGAATTGCCTCCATCCCGGGTCAATTGAACATTTCCATCGTCCGTCCCGATCCAGATCACCTTATCATCTAGCGGGCTGGGAGCGATAGCCACTATGGTACAATGGTTTTCTGCTCCGGTGGCGTCAATGGTGAGTCCGCCGCTTTCATTTTGTTTCTGTTTTTCCGGATTGTTGGTGGTCAGATCCGGTGAAATAATCTGCCAGGAACTCCCGAGGTCCATGCTTTTGTGCAGGTACTGGCTCCCATAGTATATGCCCTGATCGGCAAATGGATTTTGTGCAAGGGCCGCATTCCAGTTAAATCTCAGGTTCATGCCTTCCGGATGTACCGGCCGGATGGATTTACTGCGGCCGGTAAGCCGGTCAACATAACCGAGGCTACCTCCCTGCGACATGGCAAATACATACCGGTTGTCGTCTTTCCTGGGCATGGCATCGAAGCCATCCCCGAAAAATACCTCCTGCCATTCTGCATTTCGCAGGCCGCTGTTTTTCCAAACCGCACTCGGACCGACATAGGTTCCATTGTCCTGCAGGCCTCCATAAACCTGGTATGGAATATCCATATCCACATTCACGTGGTAAAACTGGCCTATGGGTATGCCGCTCATAAATTGCCAATGGTACCCGCCATCCCTGGAAATATATAGCCCGCCATCGTTGCCAAGCACCATATAAGACGGGTCTTCAGGGTGAATAAAAAAAGCATGGTGATCCGGATGGATGGCCCTCGCCCCAGGGCTTACCGGAACAAATGTTTTTCCCCCATCTTCACTCCGGGTGATGGAAGAGTACAAATTAAAAATCCGGTTTTCATTCCTGGGGTCCACATATAGTTCAGCATAATAAAACGGCCGGTCCCCAATATTCCTTTCTGAAACCAGGCTCCAGTGCATGCCTCCATCCGAAGACCTGTAGAGGCCGTTCGTTTTGGCTTCGATGAGGGCGTAAACGATTTGAGGTTTCCCAGGTGCAATCGCGAGTCCAATCCGGCCCAGCGAACCCTTCGGAAGACCATACTTTTCTGAAACCAGAGTCCAGGTATCGCCGCCGTCGAAAGAAACATGGATTCCGGATCCCGGGCCTCCGGAATTAAAGGTCCAGGGTTTTCTCCCGTATTGCCACATGGCCACGATTAATTTATCCGGGTTGGTGGGGTCAATGACCATATCGGCTACTCCCGTGGAATCATTGATAAACAAAATCCTGTTCCAGGATTTTCCTCCATCTTTGGTTTTATAGACCCCTCTTTCCGGATTCGGCCCCCAGGGAGAACCGAGGGTGCCCACAAATACAATATCCGGATTGTCCGGATGAATAAGGATCCGGTGTATGGTTTTAGTACGGGACAAACCCATGCTTTTCCAGCTTTTCCCCCCATCCAGGCTTTTATAGATCCCATTGCCGGTATTCAGGGAATTCCTTGGATTTCCTTCTCCGGTCCCGGCCCAAATCACCATGGGATTTTTCGGGCTGATCGCCAAGGCACCAATCGATTGGTTGGTTTGTTCATCAAAGACGGGCGTCCACTTTACGCCGCCATTATCCGACTTCCAGACTCCTCCGGCCGCCGCCCCTGCATAAATGGTATTGGGCTGGTCCGGATGAATTGCGATCGCGGTTATCCTTCCGCTCATGGCAGCAGGCCCGATGGAACGGGGTTTGAAATTCTTCAGAGACTCCAGGGGGAAGGGTTGAGCCCAGACAAAATGAGCAAAAATGAAAAGTAAAATAGAAAGACCAATGGCAGGCTTCATAAGTATTGGTTTAATGTCACGAATTATAAAGTAGGCATAAAAATATTTATTTTATATTTCAGGACCTTTATGAAAATGATCGGTACAAATTCCCTTACTTCCTCTTGCCTCTTTGTAGGATTGGTTTTGAGTCTGGGACAATTTTCCTCATCCTGCAGAAAAACGTCTGATAACGAAGCGCTCATTTGGTCAAAACTGCCGGACCAGGTGGATTTCAATTTTCACATCAAGCCCATCCTTGCCGACCGCTGTTATAAATGCCATGGGCCGGATGAAAATGTTAGGGAAGCGAATCTTCGGCTTGACATTCGGGAAGGGCTTTTTGGAAAAACCAAACAAGGGGACAAAATCATTTCCGCAGGAAACCCGGAAAACAGCGCCCTCATCGAACACATTTATTCCACCGATCCTGAATCGATGATGCCCCCTTCGGAGAGCAACCTCAGTCTGTCCGGCGTGGAAAAGGCTATGCTCAAAAAATGGATCGCTCAGGGTGCAAAATGGAAACCGCATTGGGCTTTTTTACCCGTGGAAAAAGTAAAAATCCCAAAAGTCAAAGCCAAATCGGAAGTCCTTAATCCCATTGACCAGTTTATCCTGGCCCGTCTGGAAAAAGAAGGGATCAAACCTTCTGAAAAAGCAGATCCGGAACGCCTGCTGCGCCGGATTTATATGGATCTCACCGGCTTGCCCCCTTCCGTGCAGACCATGGATGAATTTTTAAAGGAGCCCAGTGATGCCAGGCTTAAAGGAATTGTTGAACAATTGTTCCAAACGGATGCTTATGCCGAGCGGATGGCCATGGACTGGCTGGATCTGGCCCGCTATGCGGACAGTCACGGCTACCACGCCGATGGATGGAGGTCCATGTATCCCTGGAGGGATTGGGTGATCAAGGCATTTAAAGAAAATATGCCTTTTGACCGATTTGGTACCTGGCAGTTGGCCGGAGATCTCCTGCCGGAAGCCACGGAAGAACAAATCCTCGCTACGGGATTCAACCGGAATCACCAGATCACCGCGGAGGGTGGCGTGATCGACGAAGAATACCGCATGGAGTACGTCTTCGACCGCATCAACACGACTTCTACCGCCTTCCTTGGGCTGACCATGAAATGCGCCCAATGCCACGATCATAAGTTTGATCCCCTTACTCAAAAAGAGTTTTTCCAGTTCGGCGCCTTTTTCAACCATGTGGATGAACTGGGTATGAACAGCGACGATGGCAATTGCGGACCAACCCTTTTACTCTTACCTGACAGCAGCAAACAACAATTGGCAGCGATCCGCGCGCAGATTGAGAAAATTGAAGCGGACCTCAAATCCAACGCTGATGAAGTCTTGCAAAAAAAATCATACCTCAACGCCTCTGTAAATCCGGTCAAAGCAATTTCCGCTATCCGTGAAATCCACTTACCCTTAGAAAAAATCACCAAAGGAAAAAACAAAAAAGAAAACTTCGATTCCAATCCAAAGGCGGTCGTTGCCGGCCAGGTCAGCCTGGAACAGGGAATCCACGGAAAAGCAGCCTGCCTGGACGATGAATATGAAGGCATATTTATTGAAGATGCCGGCCTCTTTGAACGCAACCAGCCTTTTTCTGCCGGGGCCTGGATCAAGCCGGAAACCGGCAAGGGGTTTAAAACCATCTTCTGCAATTCAGGGGACAAAAATTCATTGTGGCGCGGCTGGGATGTACTGATCGATACCACCGGCGAGCTCATCTTTCGACTGATTCACGCCCTGCCTCATGACCAGTTAAAAATAAGGTCCAGGGAGAGAGTGTCTTTCCAGGACTGGCAACATATCATGGTCACCTACGATGGCACCGGCCGGGCCAAAGGCATGCGCATCTTTCTCAACGGCAAACCCTGCGAAATAACTATTGATTACGATCAGCTAGCAAGGTCCATCCTGCCTGTGGACGGTGAATTCAAACCGGTAAAGAGGGCTCTGAGGCTGGGCAGATGGAATGAGACTTTTTCCGGGGAGATCGCCTTCATGAAGGGGTGTTTCGATGATATCCGGGTATACGACCGGGCCCTGAGCACTTTAGAAATCGCGGTGGTCGCAGGCTCCGAAAAACTGGACCATAACCCGGAAATCCTTGCCGAAGATTTTCTAATTCGGAGGGAAGAAAAACACCAGCACTTAATGAAACAAATCCGAGAGCTGGTAGCTGAAGAAACCAGGATCAACGGTCGAGCCACTGAAGTTCAGGTGATGGACGAAGACCGGCCAAGAACCGCTTACTTATTGGAAAGAGGAATTTACAGCGAAAGAAGAGAGCAGGTTTCTCCCGGCACGCCGGCAAGTGTTGGCTCTTTCCCGGCTCATTTGACCCAAAACCGTCTGGGCCTGGCTCAATGGATATTCGATAAAAATAATCCGCTGACCGCCAGAGTGACGGTCAACCGCTATTGGCAGATGTTTTTTGGAAAGGGCATTGTGACAACGCCACATGATTTCGGAAACCAGGGTGCCTTGCCTTCGCATCCGGAATTGCTGGACTGGCTGGCCGGTCAATTCATAGCACATGATTGGGATCTTCAATGGTTGATCAGGACCCTGATCGAATCGGCCGCCTATCAACGATCCTCTCATCCGAGGGAAGAATTAAAAGAGATTGATCCACAGAATACACTCCTGGCCCGGGGACCAGCATTCCGCCTGCCTGCAGAGATGATCCGGGACAATGCCCTGGCGGCTAGTGGCCTATTGGTGAATAAAACAGGGGGAGAACCGGTGAAACCTTATCAGCCGGACAATATCTGGGGTGAAAAAAGTTTTTTCTCACCGAAGTATTTGGTCTATCACCAGGACACCGGTACCAATCTCTACCGGAGGTCCATGTACACGGTGATCAAACGAACTTCCCCGCATCCGGCCATGATCACATTTGATGCCAGTGACCGGGCTTATTGCCTCGTACAGCGGCCAGCAACCAATACCCCTTTGCAGTCCCTGATCCTGCTCAACGATCCAACCTATATCGAAGCCGCACGGGTACTTGCCCAACGATTAATCAAGGAAAAAGGAAAGAACCTTGAAGAACAGATCGTATACGCCTTCAGGAGCCTTACCGGCCGGCGTCCCAGCAAGGAGGAGCAAAAACTGCTTGAAGAACTATATTCAAAAGAAATGGAGCAGTTCAGCAAAACACCTGAAAAGGCCCGGCAATTGGTCTCCATTGGTGAATTTCCTGTAGATGACAGCCTGGACCTGCTTGAAACCGCCGCTCTGACCGTAGTCAACAATACGATTATCAATCATGATGAATCCTATATGCTGAGATGAACCGAAAAAAACCGATTTCAAATTCCGTTAATCCCGATTGATATGCATCATTGCAACAATTACCGGCAAGCCCATTCCCGCCGCGATTTCCTGGCAAAATCAGCCCTGGGGCTCGGAGCCTTTGCTTTTGCAGGACTCCTGGATCCCTTGGGCCTCAGAGCAAACGTCCCGGCCATGCCTTCACAAGGTGCTTTGCAGGGCCTTCCTCATTTCACACCGCGGGTTAAAAGAGTGATCTATCTTTTTCAAAGCGGCGCTCCTTCACAAGTGGACCTTTTTGATCATAAACCTCAACTGCTTAAATACCAGGGCCAGGACCTGCCGGCTTCGATCCGCGGTACACAGAGACAGACCGGCATGTCCGCCGGTCAGAAAATCTTTCCCGTAGTCCCTTCTCCTTATGCATTCAAACCCAGTGGCCGGAGCGGGGCAATGATCAGTGAAATGCTTCCTTACACCGCTCAGGTGGCCGATGAACTCACCATCATCCGTTCGATGTATACGGAAGCCATCAATCACGATCCGGCGGCGACTTTTGTGCAGACCGGGTCACAGCAGCCCGGGCGGCCATCCATTGGATCCTGGGTGAGTTATGGATTGGGAGGTGAGAATGAAAACCTTCCGGCTTTTATAGTTCTGTTATCCAGGAATACCTCCAGTGGCCAACCTCTATATGACCGGCTGTGGGGCAATGGTTTCCTTCCGTCACAACACCAGGGAGTAAAATTCAGGGCGGGCAAGGACCCGGTGCTATACCTGGACAACCCGGCCGGCATGGAAGCCGCCGACCGGCGCAGGCAACTGGATTACCTCAAGGAACTTCAAAAACTCCAGCAGGAGCAGGTCAAAGACCCGGAGATTGAAGCCAAGATCGCCCAATATGAAATGGCTTTCCGCATGCAGACTTCCGTCCCCGAAGCTTTGGATGTCAAAGGAGAGCCCGACCACATTTATGATCTTTATGGCCCGGACAGCCGCAAGCCCGGCACTTTTGCCGCCAATTGCCTGCTGGCCCGCAGGCTGGCTGAACGAAACGTACGCTTTATTCAATTGTATCACCAGGACTGGGACCATCATGGCGGATTGCCCCAGGCCATGCCCGATGTGTGCCGCGCCACCGACCAGCCTTCGGCGGCACTGATCCGTGATCTCAAACAACGCGGTTTGCTGGACGATACCCTGGTAATCTGGGGCGGGGAATTTGGCAGGACGACCTATTCACAAGGTAAAGTAACGGCGGAAACCTTCGGACGCGATCACCATCCGGGTTGTTATTCATTATGGATGGCGGGAGGAGGCCTCAAAAAAGGTTTCTCTTATGGCAGCACCGATGATTTTTGTTTTAATGTGGTGGAAAACGGCGTACATATTCACGACTTCCAGGCTACGCTCATGCATTTGCTGGGCATTGATCACGAAAGACTGAACTACAAATACCAGGGCCGGCGCTTCCGGTTGACCGATGTCCATGGCAAGGTGGTTCACGATCTATTAAGCTGAGCACCGATGACGGATTGGTTGGGAAGGTTTCATCCCCTTGTGGTGCACCTTCCGGTTGGAATCATGGTATTGGCCTCTTTGGCAGGCCTATTATTGAACCGGGAACAAATCAACAGGTATTCAGGGATATTCAGGTTGGTTTATCTCGCAGGGTTATTTTTTTCCATGGTCTCCGTCCTCAGCGGCCTCAGCCTGGCAGGGCAGGGAGCTTATGATGAAGTCAATCTTTCCCGGCATAAATGGTCCGGCATCAGCATCATGGCCTTTTGCCTGCTTTTGATCCGGCAGGCCGGGCCTTACAGATCGAAGACCTGGTTCCGTTTCCTGAATGGAATCACCTTATTTATCCTTATCCTCACCGGCCACCTGGGTGGCAGCATGACCCATGGCCCGGATTATTTGTTTGTACAAAAGGAAAATGGGGCCGGCCGTGAAAATAAACTTGTAAACGATAGTACTCTCATCCTGGAAGAACTCGTATTCCCGGTTCTTCAATCCAAATGCCAGCGTTGTCACCATGACAGTGCCATCAATGGTGGTCTGGATTTGCGCTCGGTGGAAGGATTCCTTTCTTCAAATCCCGGTGATCCGGTGATTGAGGCAGGGCAGGCCGGCAAAAGTGAATTGTTCAAACGGGTATCCCTGCCGGCCAATCATCCTAAATTCATGCCACCCAATGGCCTTGGTCTTTCTTATGGGGAGATTCGTTTGTTGGAGTGGTGGATCGGCCTTGGAGCGCCTGTGAATAAACGGATCGCGGAACTCCCAGAATCCCCCGAAACGGAAGCCTTTCTGGAAAATCAGTTTGGTATTCGGTCTTCGTCCTTTGATCCCCTGGCAGGTATTCAGGTTGCCCCTGCCTCCTCCGACGATCTGGAATCGCTTGACCAATTGGGGTTCGCGATACGGCCTGTTTCTGCTGGGTTGCATCTCCTCGATGTCGTTCCCAAAAAATCAAATCAGGCCATCACTGCAGAACAATTGAATGCCCTGTTGGTTGTAAAAGATCAGATCGCCTGGCTCAACCTGGCTGGCACACAATTGAATGACCAGGCCCTTCAATCCATTGGGCAGATGACCAATCTCCGCAAACTGCGACTGGAACAAAATCAGATCAGCGATATAGGATTGGCATACCTTGAAAACCTCATACACCTGGAATACCTCAATCTATTCGACACCGGGATCAGCGATGCAAGCCTGAACAGCCTGGCCAAATTAAAACAACTCAAAGAACTCTTCATCGGAGAAACCGCATTGACTGAACAAGGTGTCATATCATTAAAACAAAAAATTCCGGGATTGGAGATCATGGGAGATATAGCTCCCTTTGTGCCAGCTGTAAAAAAGAAGTAATGAAGTTAGTTAGTTGGCTAGTTAGTTAGTTGGCTAGTTAG
>CAYOPD010000001.1:42474-93804 GCA_964405735.1 uncultured Saprospiraceae bacterium
AGTTAGTTAGTTGGCTAGTTAGTTAGTTGGCTAGTTAGCTAGTTTGTAAGTTGCTGACCGCTGATCGCTGACCGCTGATGACTGACTACTTTTTTTATACCACCCACACATCAATCCAACCCTCCCGTTCGTTCCTATAACTAAATCCAATACATGAAAAGATCATTCTGGGCCCTGAGCTCCCTGTTATTTGTATTCCTTGCCTGCAGCAAATCCGATGATGATGACGGGGGGGGCGGAGGTGGAAACAATACGCTGGATTGCGGCACCGTGTCCAAATCTTTTGCAAACGATGTAAGTCCCATTTTTGCCGGTACCTGTGCCGCACCTGCCTGTCATAATGCAGGTAGTTTCAATGGGCCGGGAGCCCTGACGAATTATACTTCCATATTTACCAATCGCGTGGCGATCCGCGCTGCAGTAGCCAACGGATCGATGCCTAAAAACAGCAGCCTTTCCACGAATCAAAAAAATGCGATTTTATGCTGGATTGATGGGGGAGCGGCGAATAATTAAGGGAGAAGTTAAGTTTCCAGAGGTTGGATGGAATATGAAAAAAATAGCATTTACAGGACTGTCACCGGAATAGAGCCATTCAACGCTTTTATGTTTCTTCTTTAATTTTGAGGTTATTCGATGAGGGCTGTATGAACTGAAAGCGGACATCATTTGCAATCCTCACCATTGCAGCACCAAGATTGAATGGTTCCTTCTTTCAACTTTGTTTGAAATTATACTGATTTTAAAAATTCCCAATAGATTTTACCCCTTGCTTCCGCAAAATGATCAAACCCATACATCATCAGCGCCTGCATGAGTATGCCCATTCCGATCCCTGCCCATAAGCTGTCCCTGGGATAAATGATAAAGATCAGGGCGCCGGTGACCATCAGGATAAGCTCAATGATTTTAATCCATCTAAAATTTTGCATCACTTTTTCCATCCTCGGAATTTCCTGGGAGTTGATCTTTTCCGGTTCGGATCCTATGAATTGGTCGACCCGTGCAATGTCCTTGGCTGTCCGGATGATTACTCCGGTGCAGATCAACAGCAGGAAGAAGGGAATGATGATAAAAGGATAAAAACAACCCCGGTAAAAATCACTGGTAGGATTTGACCGCAGCCAGAAAGCCAGAACGATACAGGCCAGAGCAAGGACGATGCCCGCTGAACATTGGAGGCGCTCTCCGAGGAAATATTTGTGGACGGGAGACATAGGACGTATTTGTGGGTTTATTCTGGATTTTAAAAATATTGAATTTTTGCGTAAAATAAAGTAAAGCAGTTAGTTATAAATTCATCACTTTTAATTACCGGCGGATCGCTTCGGGGCGGGCAAAGGTTTTCAGTTGGTTGGTTGGCTAGTTGAACTTCCGTTATTGTCCAGTCTTGTGAGCCTGGGAGCAGCACGAAACTTACTAACTTGATGTCCTTGCTAACTAATCTTCTGATTTTAACACTCCCTTTAGAATTCATTCCTTTGCCCGGTCTGCGTTAAAATTTTAATTTTGCCGCGCCTAAACAGTGCAGCTTATGGATATACAAGTGCGCCACCTCAGCAAAACCTATGGTCATCAGAAAGCGGTCGATGACATCAGTTTTGACGTCCACCCCGGTGAAATCCTGGGTTTCCTCGGACCCAATGGGGCAGGGAAGACCACAACCATGAAAATGATCGCACAGTACCTCGCGATCGAAAGCGGCGATATCTTCATCGGTGGCCAGTCCGTGAAATCCCAATCGCTCAAAAACCAGATCGGCTACCTCCCGGAAAGCAACCCGCTCTACCATGAAATGCCTGTCATTGACTACCTGGAATATGTAGCCGCCCTCCAGGGCTTGTCCCGTGAAAAAACAAAAGAAAGGGTCAGGGAAATGGTCAAGGTCTGCGGCCTGGATGTGGAAAAGCATAAACAGATCAGCGAATTGTCCAAAGGTTACAAACAGAGGGTGGGGCTGGCCCAGGCCATGATTCACGACCCTGCCATCCTCATCCTGGACGAACCGACCACCGGACTTGACCCTAACCAGATCATCGAGATCCGGGAACTAATAAAAAACCTCGGCCGCCAGAAAACCGTGCTTTTCAGCACCCACATCCTGCCCGAGGTGGAAGCCACCTGTGACCGCATCCTCATCATCAACAAGGGCAAGATCGTGGCTGACGGCACCGCCGGCACCCTCCGCCAACAGGCCCAGGGACATGAAATCCACCACATCCGCATCGAAGATGGACCCACACAGGAAATCCTCAACCAGGTCCGTGCCCTGCCGTCTGTCCAGAAAGTGGAAGTCCTCGATTCAGGTAAAAATAAATTTGAAATCATCAGTAAACCCAATATGCCTTCCAACCGCGAAGTTTTCAACCTTTGTGTGCAGAAACATTGGGTGATCACCGAATTGATCCCATTCGAAACCAAACTGGAAGACATCTTCCGGGACCTCACCATGAATTAAACCACCTTTACAAAAGCAAACCAACATCCAATGGATAAAATACTGGTTATCGCAAAAAAAGAATTCGGATCCTTTTTTGATTCACTCGTGGCCTATATCCTCCTGGTAGCCTTTCTGGGATTCAGCGGTTTTTTTACCTGGATCCAGGGCAGCGATGTCTTTATGCGGCGTGAGGCCGACCTGGACGTCTTTTTTTCAGTGGCCCGCTGGACCCTGTTCTTTTTTATTCCGGCCCTTACCATGAAAATGCTGGCCGAAGAAAAAAAGACGGGAACGATCGAAATGTTGCTGACCAAAGCGGTCACGGACCGGGAAGTTGTGCTCGGCAAGTTTACCGGCTGCCTCATGCTGGTCGGTGTGGCCCTCCTGTTTACCCTGCCTTATTATGTCAGCGTAGCCTGGTTGGGAAAGATGGACCATGGGGCGACCCTTACCGGCTACCTCGGCCTCCTGCTGATGTCCGCCGCCTACATCGCGATCGGATTGTTTGCCAGCAGCGTCACCAACAATCAGATCGTGGCCTTCCTGCTAGCCCTCCTGATCGGCATCTTTTTCCATTTGTTGTTTGATTTCCTGGCTGCAGGCAGTTCAGGCTGGATCAGCGACCTTTTCAATACCCTGAGCCTGTCCAACCATTACGATTCGATATCGCGCGGGGTCCTGGATACCAAGGACCTGATCTATTTTGGTTCAATCACGGCCATTGGCATTTTCCTCGCCGAATATTTTATTTCAAAACGATAAACGGGAAATGAAAAAGAACCTGACTACCATCCTGTTGATTGCGGGCATCCTGCTCCTCGTGAATTTATTGTCCAGGCGTTATTTCATCCGTCTCGACCTCACGCGCAGCAAGGAATTTACCCTGAGTCCATCCACCAAAAACATCCTGAAAAACCTGGATGACCCCATCACCATCAGCGCTTATTTTTCCAAAGACCTGCCGGCCAACATTGCCAAGGTGAGGCAGGATTTTAAAGACCTGCTGGTGGAATACAGCAACCGTTCCGGCGGCATGATCAATTATGAATTCATCAATCCCAATGAAAGCGAAGAGATCGAACAGCAGGCGATGCAACAGGGTATCCGGCCTATCCTGATCGACGTGCGGGAGAAGGATCAGTCGAAACAGCAAAAAGCTTATCTCGGAGCCCTCCTGAAAATGGGCGAGCGTACCGAAGTACTCCCATTCATTCAACCCGGTGCGTCAATGGAATACGACCTGACCACATCCATTAAAAAAATAAGCAACCTGAACAAACAAATGATCGGGTTGGTGCAGGGTTTTGGATCAGCCGGCATGCAGGAACTGGCTCAGGTGAGCACGGCACTCGCTGCTTTGTACAACATCGAACCCGTGGATCTGGCAAACCCGGTAGACCCCAAATACCAGACCCTGCTGTTTGTCCGGCCCAAGGATACCGTTTCCCCCGCTGCCCTGATGAACCTGGATCAGTTCCTTGAAAAAGGAGGCAAACTGGTGCTGGCCGTGAACAGCGTGGACGGAGACCTGCAAAATGCCATGGGTAATGTGGTAAGAACAGGGGTTCCGGAATGGCTTGCTTCCAAAGGAATCACCATCAATAACGACTTTGTGATCGACTCCCGTTGCGGCCAGGTCACCGTCCAGCAGCAACAGGGGTTTTTCACCATGATGACCCCGGTAAAATTTCCCTATCTGCCCATGGCCGCTGATTTCAGTGATCATCCGGTGACCAAGGGTTTGGAACAGGTGATCTTTCCTTTTGTGAGCAGCGTATCGGTGAAGGCGGATTCAAGCCTAAGATTCACTTCCCTGGTCAATTCTTCCGAAAAATCAAACACAGTTCCGGTGCCCACCATGTTTGATATCAATAAACAGTGGACCGAAGGGGATTTTACCAAAAGCCGGATCTCCATGGGAGGGGTCGTGGAAAAAACCAATGGCTGGAAAATGGTCGTCTTCGGTGACGGTGACTTTGCCGTGAACGCCCAGGAGGGCAGGGCTATGGCCCCGGACAATATAAACCTGCTGGTCAACAGCGTGGACTGGCTGAGTGATGATACCGGCCTGGTAGAACTCAGGACCAAAGGTGCTACCACCCGGCCTATAAAAGAAATAGATGAAAGCCAGCGCGCCCTGATCAAATATGCCAACTTCCTCCTGCCCATCCTGCTGGTGATCCTTTATGGTTTTATCCGCTCCCAGAAAATGAAGGCAAAACGCCTCGCCCGGATGCAGGAAAAATATACGTGACCATAACCCGATGCGATATGAACAATAGAAAACTCCTTTACATCCTCCTGGCGCTTGGCCTGCTCTTCCTGGTGACCCAATTATTCAACCAGAAAAAGGAGAGGTCCTTCAAAAGCGAATTCCTGGCATTGGATACAAGTTCGATTTCAAAAATGGTCCTTCATCCCCAGGCCGATGGTCATAAAGAAATCCAACTGGAGAAAGCGGGTGGCCGTTGGACTGCCCAGCAGGGAAGCCTGAAAGTACCGGTTTCACCGGGTTCCCTGAATGGGCTCCTGAATGAACTGGCTTCCATCAGGGTCAAATCCATTGCCACCAGGTCCAAAGACCGCTGGGCCGAATATGAAATCGGCGACTCGACCGGTTCCAGGGTGGAGGTTTTCAGCGGCAATAAAAAGTTGGCGGATTTTTACAGCGGCAAATTTGGCTTTAATCCCCAGGGAAATTCAATGATCAGTTATGTCAGGTCTGCAGGCGAAGAGGAAGTCTATGCCATTGATGGATTTCAAAGCATGACTTTTAATACTTCCTTTTCCAATTTCCGGGATAAAACCCTGCTGGACATCGAAGTCAACCAGGTAACCAGTATACGATCTGATTTTCAAGGACTTAAACATTCCCTCATAAAAGATTCCTCGAAATGGGTCCTTGATGATCGCCCCGGCCCCGACTCTGCCAGCGTGACCACTTATCTCAACAGCATTCAGCGGTTGAATGGCACCGCCTTCCTGGATGGTTTCAACCCATCCGGTCCTCCCAGTTACGGTTTTGAAATCAACACCGGGGCAGCTACCGTCAGCCTGAAAGTATTTCCTCATCCGGATAGCCTCAAACCATTTATCATACACAGCTCGGCCAATCCGGACGCCTATTTTCACGAAGATTCTACAGGAGCTTTTAATACCCTCATCGGGGGATGGAATAACCTGACCGGGAAACCGGTGGGGAAATAAGGTGCGGCTGAAATAAGAGATCCGGTTTGCCGGCTTAACGGGCTTACATAACCCAGGTTCCGGCGTTTTCGGTCATACCTGACTGCATATACCAGTACCCGGCAAAAATATTCTTATTCCCCGGCTATAAAGAACCGGCGATTTTCAGTAAATTTAGTTGAGATCAGGTAATTTTTTATGCATATTTAATTGATATCTAAACTGATACGATATATTTTCAGGACACACAATGAAATTTTTTATATAAATTAATTACCTATTTTTGCCGTCATGCAATTGAATTCCATTGAAATAAAGGGTTTTAAAAGTTTCGCAGACAACACCATCCTTCGATTCAACGACAAAGTAACCGGGGTAGTGGGCCCCAACGGGTCCGGCAAATCCAATGTAGTGGACGCCATCCGGTGGGTATTGGGCGAACAGAAGCCTACCGAACTGAGGCTGGAAAGGATGAGTGACGTCATATTCAATGGATCCAAAAAAAGGAAGCCGGGTGGGGTGGCACAGGTTTCCCTCAGCTTTGACAATACCAAAAACCTGCTAGGCACTGAATACCAGCAAGTAACCATATCGAGACTCCTGTATCGCAGCGGGGAAAGTGAATACCGGATCAACGATACCCCTTGCCGGCTCAGGGACATCCACAGCCTTTTTATGGATACGGGTATTGGATCCAACTCTTATGCCATCATCGCCTTGGGCATGGTTGATGAAATTCTGCAGGACAAGGACCACAGCCGGCGTAAAATGTTTGAACAGGCAGCCGGCGTGACAAAATACAAACAACGCAAGCATGAGACCATGCTCAAGCTGAAGGCCACATCCGAAGACCTTGCCCGGATCGAGGACATCCTATTTGAAATTGAAAATAACCTCAAAGCCCTTGAGAAACAGGCCAGCCGGGCTGAAAAATACCTCGACCTGAAAGCCCAGTACAAAAAACTGAGCCTGGAACTGGCCCGGCTCGAAACCCAGGAAATTTTCTCAAAGAACCATCATTTGCTCAGGGTCCTGGAAGAGGAAATGGACAAGCTGAGAGGCATTGAAGCCAACCATAGCCTCGCCGAAGCCGGCCTGGAAGAAAGTAAAAAAGCCATCCTGGATGAAGAACAATCCCTCAGTTCCTTCCAGAAAGAACTCAATGCACTCATCCAGCATGTACAGGAAAATGAGAATGCCAAACGCATTGCCCAGCAGAAACTGGAATTTTACCTGGCCAACCGGGAAAAGCTGGCCCAGCAGCACGAAGAATGGAAAGAAAGGCTAGGCCAGTACAACCTGGATATCCAGGGAAAAGCCGACCAACTCGAACAACTGAATCTCACCGCAACGGGTCTTGAAAAAGAGCTTTCCGGAATGGAAGCGGAAAGAAATGCGATCGAGGGCCAGCACGGCGAAGTGAAAACTTTTTTTGAGTCCCTTCAGAGAGACCAGCAGGAGATTGAAAAAGACCTTTTCGAAAAAGAAAAAACCCAGGCCATCAACCACAACCGCATCGATCATCTTCAACAAAACATCAACAGGCTGGCTGAAGAGAACAGGCTAAGAGACGAACAAAGCGCCACCCTTACTGTAGAATTGGAAAACCTGAGCAGGTCTTTGGAACAATTGTCCCTGGAAATCCGTCATGAAGAGGAGGAAGAAACCTCACGGTCAGGCCACCTGGCAGATATCCAAAAAGTCATCGAAGGGATCCGGCAGCAAAAATCCGCCGTGGAACGCAAGCTCGATGCCAAACGCAATGAACACCAGTTGCTCAAAAGCATGGTGGAAAACCTCGAAGGATATCCCGATTCCATCCGTTTCCTTCACAAAAACTGGAAAGAAGACCTGCCCCTGCTCGCCGATCTCCTTTACGCCCCTGAAGAATACCGGGCGACCATCGAACAATTCCTGGAACCTTATCTAAGCCATTATATCGTCAATTCCTATAATGAGGCCAGTTATGCCATCCATATGCTGTCCGATTCCCAGAAAGGGAAAGCCAACTTTTTTATCCTTGAAGCCATTACCCCTCCTGGTGGAGAGACAGCCCGGATCGAAGGCTTGATACCCGCCCTGGACCTTCTGAAATTTGATGGCCAGTACGACGACCTGTTTCGCCGGATTTTCCACAATGTATTTATTGAGGCCAACCAAATGGACCAGGCGCTGTTTGCCGAGTATGACCGGATGAATATCACCGTTCTTTCGGCTTCGGGCAATTTTGTTAAAAAACAATTTACCTTATCCGGAGGGAGCGTAGGCCTTTTCGAAGGAAAAAAACTCGGACGCCGCAAAAACCTGGAGATCCTTGAGGAAGATCTCGGCCACCTGGAGCGGGAGTTGGACATCATAGTAGCTGAACTGGATGCCCAGGAAAAACAGGCCGGCCTCCTGGACCATAACCGGTATCTTCAGAAAATCGAAAACCTCAAAATTGTTTTTGAAAAGAAACAGAAGGAAGAAATACAGCTCCGGACCCGGCTGGAGAACCTCAATGAATTGAAGGCGCATTCGGTTTCTTCCACCGAACAGTTGGAAAAAACCATCCTGGAAATCGAAATCATCAATGAAGAACTCCGGGAAGGCATCCAGTTCAAAAGAACGGCCCTGAATGAACTGGTGGAAAAAATGATCCATATTGATTCAAACTACCAGGTGGTGGCCCTTTCGTTGTCCCAGGCCCATGATAAGATCAATCAGAAACAGATTGAAAACATCCGCCATCAGAGCAGGCTCGAAAACCTGGTTCAGGATATTGAATTCCAGAAGGGGAGGATGCGTGAAGCCGAGCAACAAATCCTCAAAATCGCCGAAACCCAGGTACAGGAAGAAACCCTGCAAAACCAGATCACTACAGAACTCGAAAGGCTTAATGAGGCCCTGGTCAACTTATACGAGGAACGAAAAACCAAGGAATCCGGCCTGAATGTTTTCGAACAGGAATATTTCAAAAAAAGGAACCTCATCCACCAGCAGGAACAGGTGCTTCGCGACCTGCATCGCGAACATTCCAATTCCCAGACCCTGATCAATGGCCTGAAAGACCAGCTCAAGGACCTGGAATACCGGCTCGATTCGGTAAAAGAAAGGTTGCGGATTGAATTCCACATCGATGAACTTCCCCTACCTGAAACTGCAGACCCTGAAACCGCAGATGAAACAGAGTATACCATTCCCGAAGGGGCTTCACCCGCAGACCTCCTGAAGGAAAAAGTAAGAAGGTTAAGAGACCGTATCGACAATTATGGGGAGATCAATCCCATGGCCGTGGAGGCCTACCGGGAAATGAAGGAGCGTTATGATACCATCTACAATCAGCGCCAGGATATCCTCAATGCCAAGGACAGCCTGCTCAGCACCATCCAGGAAATAGACGGAAGCGCAACCACGCTTTTCCTGGACGCCTTTACCAAAGTTAGAGAGCATTTTATCCGTGTATTCCGGAGCTTATTTACCGAAGGGGACAGTTGCGATCTCATCCTGCTTAACCCCGACCAACCCCTTGAATCGGATATCGACATCATCGCCAAACCCAAAGGGAAATTGCCGAAATCGCTGAGCCAGCTCTCCGGTGGAGAGAAAACGCTAACCGCCACGGCCCTGCTGTTTTCATTATACCTGCTCAAACCCGCTCCCTTCTGTATTTTCGATGAGGTGGATGCCCCGCTGGATGATTCGAATATTGAGAAATTCAATCACATCATCCGTGATTTTTCCGCGGAATCCCAATTTATCATCGTCACCCACAACAAACAGACCATGGCCGCCGTCGATGTCATTTACGGTGTATTTATGGATGAGCCCGGAGTCAGTAAGGTCAGTGCGGTTGACTTCCGCGACTTTGAACATATGTCTCTGCTCGAGACGACCGCCAACTGATAAAAAGAAGCGCTTAGCATTCAGCTTTCAGCGCTCAGCTTTCAGCTTTCTCTCGGGTTGCTCCAGATCCTGGCCGCCTGGTATATATTTTAGAATAAAGATGGTCAAGCGGGTATCCACGCCCGCCAGCAGTCTGCTGGCCAGGACCGGTTTAGCAAAAGGCCAAGTGAGGATTGCTGATCACTGATCACTGATTGCTGACAACTGACTACTGATTGCTGATTGCTGATTGCTGATTGCTGATTGCTGATCCTTATCTTTATAATAAAAACAACTTGTAATGGCGAAAAAAAACAGCCGCCGCACCTTTTTCAAACAAACGGTAGCCGGCACCACCGCTTCCATTTTATCCGTACCCGCCCTGAATGCGGTGGCCTCACGACGCAGTGAGGATGAGGCCCCGGAAGAGGCAGATGCCCATGTTTACAACGGGGCCTATACCGGGGAAAACCTCAACCGGGTCGCTTTCCCTATCGGTGGTTTGGGCGCCGGAATGTTTTGTCTGGAAGGCACGGGCGCGATTTCACATATGTCGATCCGCCACCAGCCTGCCATATTCAATGAGCCGCCCATGTTTGTTGGCCTTGCCGTGAAAGGAAAACCCGAATGGTCCCGTATCCTGGAAGGCCCGGTTCCGGCCTGGAAAAAATTCGGCCAAAGGGATTCGGGCAACGGATCTACCGGAGCGACCACAGGCCTGCCGAGATATGGACAGGCGAGTTTCACGACCAGATTTCCATTTGCAACCATAAATCTTCAGGATGCCCTTGTTCCCATCCGGATTGAACTTACCGGCTGGAGCCCTTTCATTCCCGGAGATGAAAACAATTCGGGCATGCCGGTAGGCGCTTTTGAGTATAAAATAATGAATACCGGCACCCAGGCTCATGACTATGTCTTTTCTTTTAATAGTGCCCAGTTTTTGAAAATCGATAAAGGCACGAATGCCATCCGTCCGGTAGCCTCCGGCTTTATACTTGAAGAAGCAGGTACCACGGAAAAACCGTTTAAAACCGAATTTGCCGTTTGCACCGATGAACCGGGTACCCTTGTGGACCATTGCTGGTTCAGGGGAGGCTGGTGGGACCCGCTCACCATGGCCTGGAATGCTGTTCGTGATGCCACGGCCAAAGCGGTAGATCCGGTGGAGCAGGGGGCGCCTGGTGCTTCGTGGTATGTGCCGTTCAACCTTGCACCGGGAAAATCCAAAACCATCCGTTTGTATTTTGCCTGGTATTGTCCCGAATCCGACTCCACCTATGGTAAGATGGGTATCCGCAAGGAAAACTGCGATCCGGCTTCAGGCTGCTGCAATTCACCTTCCGATATCGGTTTGGATAAATACGACCAGGATTTTAACGGCCAGTTTTATAAGCCCTGGTACAGCAACCGTTTTGGGTCCATCCAGGAAGTGATTTCCTACTGGCGTGAACACTACGAAGACCTGAAGCAAAAGTCGACGTTATTTAAAGACGCCTTTTATGCATCCACTCTTCCCGCCTCCGTGATAGAAGCCGTTGCAGCCAACCTGACCATCCTCAAATCGCCGACCGTTCGACGGCAATTTGATGGCCGTTTATGGAATTTTGAAGGCTGCGGGGAAAGCTGGGGTTGTTGCCACGGGTCATGCACCCATGTTTGGAATTACGCCCAGGCTATTCCGCATCTGTTCCCGGCATTGGAACGAAGCCTGAGGCATACCGAATTCTGCGAAAGCCAGGATGAAAAAGGCCATCAAAATTTCCGGTCAACCCTGCCCATCCAACCCGCCACCCATGATTTTCACGCCGCGGCCGATGGCCAGCTGGGAGGCATCATGAAAGCTTATCGCGAATGGAGGATCTCGGGAGAAGGATCCTGGCTGACAAAGATGTTCCCCCTGGTGAAAAAAAGCCTGGATTATTGTATTGAAACCTGGGACCCTGAACACAAGGGCACCATTGAAGAACCCCATCACAATACCTACGATATTGAATTCTGGGGTTCCGACGGCATGCACAACAGTTTTTATATCGGTGCTCTTCAGGCTATTGTCCGGATGGGTAAGGCGCTCAACCAGGATATGAGCGTATATGAATCCCTGTTGAACAAGGCCAGGGATTTTATGGAGAACAAACTATACAACGGGGAATATTTTATCCAGCAGGTGCAGGTGGAAGGCCTGAAAGCGCCCAATCCGGCCTCCGTGCAATCCTTTGGAGGAGAATACTCAAAGGAAGCACTGGAACTCCTGCAAAAAGAAGGGCCCAAATACCAGTATGGCAGCGGATGCCTCGCCGATGGGATCCTGGGGATCTGGATAGCCCGGATGTGCGGGCTCGAAGACATCATTGATAAAAATAAAATCAAAAGCCATCTGGTTGCCGTGCATAAATACAATCTCAAGTCCGACCTGAGCACCCACGCCAATCCGCAACGGCCTTCTTTTGCATTGGGGAAGGAAGGAGGCCTGCTCCTGTGCACCTGGCCCAAAGGTGGAAAACCTGCCCTGCCCTTTGTCTACAGCGATGAAGTCTGGACGGGGATCGAGCACCAGGTGGCGGCCCACCTCATGCTCACTGGAGAAGTCACCAAAGGACTTGATGTCCTGAATCATTGCCGCCGCCGATACGATGGCAAAGTCCGGAATCCTTTCAACGAATACGAGTGTGGACATTGGTACGCCAGGGCCCTGTCAAGTTATGGTTATATCCAGTCTTTGACCGGCTTGCGTTACGATGCGGTGGACAAGACTTTATACATCGACAGCAGGGTAGGTGATTTCACCTCTTTCCTGTCCACCGAAACGGGCTTCGGAACAATTACCCTCAAGGGCAATGCACCGAAATTAAAAGTCTACCATGGGACCATCGAAGTTGCCAGAGTCATGTTGAAGGGAGTGGAAGTGAAAATGGCCTGAGTATTTTGAGCTGTATTGGATTCTGAGTTTTTCATTTTAACAGCTCTTTAATTAAATAATATACGAACTGCTTCGCAGTTTAAAGGACGCATTCGTTAAATTAGCAGTCTTTGCTAATGAAATACCTGTTCTTTTTATCTTTTTTTTCATTTTCCCTGTTGTCCTTATCGGCCCAGACCACCCGCTGGCAAATCAAAGGCATCTTATCTGATTCTTCCAGCCAGGCCCTCGAAGCTGGCACCGTTGTACTTTTAAAGGCAAAAGACAGTTCCCTGGTTACCTTTGGACGCACCAATGACCAGGGTGCCTTTGAACTGAAAAACATTAAGCCGGACGATACCTATTTGTTGAAAATCACCTACCTGGGTTATGTGGATTACCAAAAAACAATAGGCCCCGCCGTAGAACAAAACATCATCGATCTGGGCAGGATCCAATTGGCAACCGCATCTAAAACCCTCAGCGAAGTGGTCGTGCAGGAACAGCATATTCCGGTCCAGATAAAAAAGGACACCATCGAATTCAATAGCGCGGCTTTCCGCACCCTGCCCAACGCCAATGTCGAGGATATGATCAAAAAAATGCCTGGCATGGAGGTCGACAAGGAAGGAAACATCACCTCCCAGGGAAAGAATGTGACCCAGGTGCTGGTTGACGGGAAAAAATTTTTTGGAAAGGATCCCAAGATCGCCACCCGAAACCTGCCAGCCGATGCGGTGGATAAGGTGCAGGTATTTGATAAAAAATCAGACGCGGCCGAATTTTCAGGGATTGACGATGGCGAGAGTGAAACCACCATCAACCTGAAACTGAAGTCCAATGCACGCAAAGGCACCTTTGGTTCCATGTCCGCGGCAGGAGGGACCGAGGGCCGGTTCGAGACCCGGGCCAGCATCAATAAATTTGACGGGCAGCGGCAGTTATCATTTATCGGCATGGGCAACAACCTCAACCAGCAGGGCTTTTCCATCAGCGACTATATGTCCTTCAGCGGAGATGCCCAGCGCATGATGGGCGGAGGCGGGGGTGGGGGCCGCATGCAGATCTCATTTAACTCCGAAGAACAGGCCATACCGCTGGATTTTGGAGGAACACGGCGGGGCACAGGGAATGCATGGGCGGGGGGACTTAATTTTAACCAGACCTTCGGGAAAAACACTGAAATCAATTCGAGTTATTTTTACAACCTCTCCAATACCTTCATCAACCGCATCACCGACCGTGAAAACTTCCTCCCTTCGGGAAATTACAACGACCTCAGCCAGACGGAGCAAAACAGCGACCGGCAAACCCACCGCCTCACCTTTCAGGTCGACCAGGTGCTCGACACCTTTTCTTCCATCCGCTTCAACGGCAATTTTTCCTACAACGACAATTACAATGACAGTAAAAGCCTGACGCGCCAACTGGTTGCCAATGAAGAAATAAACGTGGTCGACCGTGACAATATAAACGAATCCAATGCCCTTAATTTCCAGGGTACCCTGCTTTACCGGCTGAAATTTCCCCGACGCGGCCGTTTTTTTTCAACCACGTTGTCGCTGAATACCAATGACAACAATACGGATGCGGACAACCGGTCCATCCGCAATTACCTCGCTTCCTCCACCAGCATCATTATGGATTCCATTTTCCAACAAAATCTGCGTACCAATGACCGGCGGATCTATTCGGCAAATGTTTCATTTACGGAACCGGTTGCCCGGAAGCGATACCTCGAATTCAATGCCTCCCACCGGAGCACCAACACCAATTATAACCAGGAGGTCTATGACCTGCTTTTCGGAAAGAACCTGGACGAAGCTTTAAGCAATGGATACAAAAATACCTACGCCTATAACCGGGCAGGTTTTAATTTCAGGATTGCAGAAAAGGAACTCAATATCACCACCGGTCTGACCCTGCAACAGTCGCTGCTCAACGGATTACAGGAGCAGGGAGAAAACAAACGGATCAAGAAAGACTTTTTAAACCTCGTGCCCAGCGCCCGCATGGAATACGACCTGGGCAGCGGCGCCAACCTCAGTTTGAACTATAATGCCAATGTCCGGGAGCCAAGTATAGACCAGATCTCACCGATCATCGACAATTCAAATCCTCAATACATCACCCTGGGTAACCCGGACCTGAGGCCGGAATACAACCACAACCTGAATCTCAACTTCCGGAAATTCAATATGGCCAACTTTACCAATTTTTTTGCTTTCGCACGAATGACCCTTTCACACAATCCCATTATCTATTCCCAGGTTGTGGATCAATACCTCACCACCACGAGCAGACCGGTAAACCTGGATAAAAACAACCTCAGCCTTTTTGGCAATCTAAACTATGGATTCCAGGTAAAACCCATAAAGACCCGGATCAACCTGAGCTCCGGTTACAACGGTACGCGGGGATTCAATTTTATCCAGCAGGCCGAAAATAAATACAACACCCATTCCTTCAACGGCCGCATCAACCTGGAATTCAGGCCGGGGGACGCTTTCGAACTGGTCACGGGCCTGCGCAGGGCGTGGAACAATACGCTTTATTCCATAAACCGGGAACTCAACCAGAAATCCCATACGACGACTTACAACGCCGACCTGACGGGACAATACAAAGGATTTACCTTCACGACCGGACTAAATTATTATGTATATAAAGGCCTGAGTGACCAGTTCAACCAGCAAGTGCCGATATGGAATGCCAGCTTTTCAAAAACATTTCTCAAAAACAAGCGCCTGGAGCTGAAACTCACGGCCAATGATATCCTCAAGCAGAACATCGGCATCAACCGGGTCAGCCAGCTCAATTATATCGAAGACGAAGAAGTAAATACCCTCAGCCGCTATTTTTTACTGGGTATAAGTTATACCCTGAAGGGAACGCCCACCATGGGAGGTGGAAGAAGAATGATCCGGATGATGAATTAGCCCTCAGCCTGGAAGGGTAGAAGCCTGATCCCTGATGGCATCCGCGTGAATATCCATGTGCGATGCTTCATAGACACATTCCCCTTCCCGGATCAGCAACAATTGCGGGGATTCGTGATACACCTTGTAGCGTTTTTCAATTTCGTTGCTCAGGTCCCGGTGTTTGATCAAATCAAGGAAATAAGTAGGCATTTCGTTGACCAGGCCTTCAATACGGTGAAAGGCAATATTGCTGAGCGAACAGCGGGTGCTGTGTTTATAAATCAAAACAGGTCTGTCACAAGAAGTCCGGTCGATTTCATCGAGCTGAGCTGACCGCGTGAGTTGGATCCAACTCATAGGCAGGCTTAAAATTCACTGGGGCAGCCGATTCCCCGGTTGCAGGACTGAATGAGCAAAGCCAGAAGCAGGATGCCGGCCCAAAAAAGTTTCTGCCGAAGTAGGTTTTTCATCTCAGAATTTTTAACAAAATTAAACATTTTATTCGTGCTTTATCAACGCTTAAACCGCCTGGGTTTGTTGCAAAAATACAGTTAAATATTAACAAATATTATTCCAATTAATATGTAGATGATTGATACAGACCAAAAGTAGCGGGCATTAACAGTACGTTGACTATACCAAGGCAATTCCATCCTGCCGAAGCTTCCTCAAAACCCAATTCACGTCTTTACGCGCCATCCCTTTCCAATCGCATGGTATGCGCTTTAATTTTATCCCGAACAACACACCTACACGCTATGCACCTGGTTTCTTTCCTGTGGAGAATTCTGTTTCAGCTTTTATTCCGGTTTGCACCCCCGGATGCGCTGCCTGAGATTTCAGATTTTTCTCCCATTTCATCCGAAGAAATCATATGTCAGGCCGTTCCGGGTGTGATCCATTATTCGGGTAAGGATACTATTTGCCTTGGTGAACACACCGGTACTTTTTCCGTTGGTTTTCCTGGAGGAGATCCAAACCAACGAAAGCCTCAATACACCGTTTTTAAAATCAATGAAGTCGAACCGGACAACCCAGGGACGGACAATGCAGAATTTATAGAAATCGCGGGGCCTCCGGACTCATCGCTTTCAGGCCTGGTCCTGGTCTTTTTTAATGGCAATGCAACTTCGCCGCAGAATGCCGCTTACCGGGTAATCGATCTGGACCGGTTCAGCACCGATTCCTGCGGATTTTTTTTGGTAAGAGGCCCATCTGTTGCAGACCCGGATCCTTCAAACAGTAACACCGATACGATGATCTCCATCACGGGAGGCTTCCTGCAGAACGGACCGGATGCGGTGGCCATGTATAAAAAGGGTTCTTATACCAATGGAACATCCCCGGTGATTTCCGATCTAATGGATGCGATGGTATATCACAATGCCACGGGCAATATGGACAGCAACCTGTTGGCTGATCTTGGGCAAATGATACAATACGTGGACCAACCGCAGGCCTCCATTTCAAGGTCGCCTGATGTATCGGGGGCCTTTTTGACGGATTCGACACCCAGTCCAGGACAAACAAACCGGGAAGGGGCCCTTTACGATTATATATGGCTGCTGACACAGTCGGATTCAATCCTGTTTTGTATAAAAAGTCGGGATACCATTTCGTATCCGGGTGTTTTTCATATCACAGAGCCGGGATCATATCGTGTTTACGGGCTCTCTGTTTTACATGGCCATTATCCTGAAATGCTGATGTCGTTCAAAACGGTGAACGAAATAATCGATACGATACAAAAGGGGTATTGTGCATCCCTCACGAATCCTTACCCTGTCACGGTAAGGCCGCGCCTGCAATTTATTGGAGCTGAAACCAGTGACTGTTCGGCCTTCGATTCAGCCGGTCGCTTCCAGGTTGAAATAAAATGGATTGGGCCGGAATTGTATCCCAGGGCCTTTCCGGGCCCATTTAATCCTCTGATGGGAACAAGGTATACCGCCGGGGATACTTTTTGTTTTCGCACCATTTGGATTCCCGGAGGGGATACCCTTCATTTTGTCCTGATTGATGATTTTTGCCAGGATACTGTCCAATGGTCCGGGAGCAGGTTCTGTGATTTTTGCGGCAGCCTGAAGGCTCCGGATACCCTGTCTCCCCGGGGATTGTGTACCGATGAATGGTATACTTTGGTCCCCACGGGTGGAGGGCTGGAACAAACCAAGGCGGCATCCGGCCTCTTTTTCTCCGAATACCTGGAAGGAAGCAGCAATAATAAATGCCTGGAAATTTACAATGGCTCATCGGATACCATCCATTTATTGCAGGATCATTATATCCTGGAAATCTATTTCAACGGTCAGGATTATCCCCTAGAATCCATTCCACTGGAGGGGCAAATCAATCCGGGGGAAGTGCATATCCTCTGCCACAATCAGGCAGACAGTATTCTCCTTGGCCGGGCAGACCAGGTCTCAGGTGATCTTGATTTCAACGGGGATGACGCCCTGGTCCTCAAACAAAACGGGAAAGCTTTGGACTGTATCGGCCAGGTTGGGCAGGATCCAGGAAGCCAGTGGGGTGCCGGGCTTACCTCGACCCAGGACAATACCCTGATCCGGAATGGGAGGGTATGCATGGGAGACAGCCTGATCCGGGATCCTTTCTTTCCCGAAAATGAATGGATAGGCCATATAGCCAATTATTTCGATGAACTTGGAAAACATCAATACACGGCGACAGAATATGTGGCTGAATCGTATATCTTTTTTGCCGATAATCCGGCATCACCGGGTACCGCCTTGCATATCGGGGATTCCTTCCTTATAAGGCTTGGGGCAGGCACCTCGGATACCATTTATTACGCCGCGTACAGTCCGGTCCACGATTGCAATTCTTCACTTGTACCGCTTATTTTATCGGCGTCACCGGATAATATGGTCTGCAAAGGGAAGGTGAACGTCTCCCTGGATCAGGGCTCCTGTTCCAAAACACTTGTCTCTGATGATTTGGTGGAGAACCCGGGTTATTGCAAATTCTCCATACAGTTGTCTTATCCATTTGGGACCAACCGGTGGCCGGAAGGAAATATCGTGGACCAATCACATGTTGGTGTTCGATTGGTTTACCAGGCTATTCGGCACGATGGCAACAGTTGCTGGGGATATCTTCAGGTTGATAACCCTGTTTTTATCCATGGCTATTGCATGAAGGATACGATGAATTGTTACGAATGGTATGGAGGACAGGCCGGTAAAACGGTCAGTTATGTTCCATGCACGAAGGATACCATGGTTGTAGTCTCTCAATCCTACAGCGATTCGGGTTGTACTTCCGGATTTCTTGGCACCTGGGCCAGGAAGATTCACCTCAAAGCAGGGAACGTTCAATCCAGGGTGTGCAAAGACCTCATACATATCATTAAACCGGTTTTAACTGACATTGATCCTCCCGAATCCATTATTATTGACTGTGAACTTGTGCGGGGTTCAGAACCCGCTTCCATGACACCGGAACAATTAATTGAATTACAGGAATTTGGAATAATCAGCGCCAACCGGAAAATTGTCCCTGAAGTATCCCAATATCGGATTTATCCTGTTCCGGGGCCCGCTTGCAACTTTATTCCGACCTATGACGACGTGGCCCTTTCTTTGTGTGGCAATGGATTTGTGATTCGCAGGGAATGGAACATACTTGATTGGTGTACTCAGGAAATTTCTACTGAAATACAATACATTACGATTCAGGATAAAAGAGCGCCACGGCCTTCTGTCACCAGGCCCGTTTTGATGGCGGATACAGATCCGCACGATTGTATGGCAACCCTTCCCAGGGTCAGGCCTTTGCGTTTCACCGATTGTTCCTCCCTGGAGACCTGGTATGAATTCAGCTATGCCGATCCAATATACCCGGGGCGAACGGTCTATTTCCGGGCTACCGGAATTACCGATTTGAAATTGCCCGCAGGAACCCATACCCTTATTTTCCATGCCCTTGATGCATGCGGATATCGTTCGAGGGTAGAAGTCGATGCCACGATAATGGACCATTCCGCTCCGGAGGCAGTTTGTAAATCCGGTTTGTCAGCCAGCCCGGACCCGGTGTCATGCTGGGCAAGGGTTTACGCAAATGACCTGGATGATGGTTCACGCGACAATTGCAAATCCAGGCTGCATTTTGCCATCGCTTCCGGAGAGGAGATTGATCATTGGAGGGAGTATTGGATTGGACAATTAAAACGCAGGCTTGGATCTGAGGCTTTTTCAGCCAAAAAAGACAAATGCCATGTTTTGGTCAACCATTGGATCAATACCTGGCTTTTCAGGGATTATGCCGATCTGAAGAAAACCGGTGCCAACCAATTGGTCTTCCGGGTATATGAGGCCGGCTTAGTCCCACAGTATGATCCTCTCCGGTTTAATGGGGGGCCTCATCTCTGGTATTGTTACAATTCCTATTCACTTGCCCGTCTGGAAATCAATCTGGCCAGTTCGTTGAACCAACCTTTGGATTCATTTTGGCCTGGAGGCCAATTCAAGGATAGCTTGTTGCAGGTTCTCCACGATGACAACTTTCAGGCTCCCGGCTCAATCTATGAAGGTGCCAGGACACTGCCGGTATGCGAGGGGAATCCAATGACACCGGAAAGCGGGACGAATGGTTGCCCGGATGCGATGTACCAGGATTGTTTCACCTCCATTATTCTGGCGGACAAAACTCCGCCGCTGGCAGAGGGCCCGGAAGACCTTTGGATTTTTTGCGATGGAGCTAACACGGGCAGGGCTTGCAATAACGAACACGAAAGCACAAACCTGGATAAAGGAAGCTGCAGGGATGCCTTCAACAAACCCTTGGGTACGCTGGTCATTCACCAGGATGGGAAACCGGAAATTCAGGACCCACGTGGTCTTCCTTACGGATATTACGGTTGCAACTCTTCCGACCGTCTGATCCTGGATGAAAAAGGGCACAGGCATGAATCATGCGCTAATGGCGAAGGAATGCCGGCTTATTGTCCTGAGTGGTTGTTACAGGACAGGTTTGATTCCACAGGGCCGCTGCATTTTTCCGCGTATTTCTTTCATCCCGTTTACGATCCGATGGGCCTTAAAGAAGGCCGCACCTTTTATATCTATGACAATTGCAGCCTGGACACCGCTTCCCTGGTGGTGATCGACACTTCCGGGCATTTTTCCTGTGGCAGCGGATGGATCAAAAGAACTTGGATCTTTAGTGATCTCAGCGGCAATAAAACGATAGCGGATCAAAAATTATACCTTCGCCCAAGGAGTGATTTTGAGGTGATTTTTCCTCCGGATACGGCCATATCCGTCAATCTTCCAATCCTACCGGAAAGCCTGGAATTGCAGCCACCCCAAATCCTCGATTGGGATTGTGAGTCCATGACCACAGGCTATTCCGATGAATGGCTTACTAAATCCACCGTAAATGAATACATCCTCCTTCGTACCTGGAAAGTAACGGATGAATGTGTAGGTGGCGGCCACCCTCATTCAGGTTCCCGGTCACAGGAAGTCATTGTAGACGACCGCTATGTCGCTGATCCTTTGAAACGGCCCTGCGTGTACCGGTTTTTGAAAGACGGGGGAGACGGGATGATGTCCTATACACAGGTCATCCAGCTAAAGGATACATCCAGGAAAACAATCAGCCCATTTGAGAAAGGCAGTTACCCAGAGGCTCACCATCAGACGGGCGAAGGAAATGCCCTTTTACAAAACCATCCCAATCCTTTTAACCACCAGTCCATGATCAGGATTCAATTGGAAGGGGAGGGCTACGGAAAATTAAATTTTTATTCATCCGGCGGCCGGTTATTAAAATGCATCAAAAAACACTGGTCCAGGGGGGATCACGAAATACGGATTGAGCAGAGGGATTTTGGAGCACCAGGGGTATTTTATTACCGCTTTGAGTCGGAATTTTTCAGGGCCAGCCGGAAGATGGTGATAATGGATTAATCGAAGATTCCGATCCGAAGCCACGGCCCTTTGAGAGTATGCGGGAAGTCCCAATCCTTATCTGTCGGGGAGTGAAAAAAAGAATCTTTACGAGCCCTGAGACCTCCTCAATCCTCAAACATCAAACCTCACTCCTCATGCCTCCCTCCTCACCCCTAAAAAGCAATCCCAATACTCCCAATCAGCCGGCTGGGGGTTTTGGAGAATGAATATTGGTTTCCGAAAAATTGGATGTGGTCACCAAAGCGGGATGAATTGCCTTCATAACGAACGTCGATATACAATTTACCGATGACCAGGGCTGCATTGGCCTGGTACCCGTACTTAAATTCTTTAAATTTCTGGTTGTATCCATTGATGTCAAACAATTCCGAACTGCTGTTTAAAAAGACATGGCCGACCGGCCCGGCTCCAAGCTGCAGCGGCCCCAGTTTAAAACCGATCAACAGGGGGATGTCGAGGTATTGATAATTCTCCCTTTTGACCACGTCGTACGGTTGCCCGGTAATTTCACTGAGTTTGAAATCGGCGCTGTTGGAATTGAACATGATCTCCGGTTGAATAAAAATACCGGCGAGTTTGATTTGGGTAAATAGGCCGGCGTGTACACCGTAATTCGCTTTTGCGACCGCAAGTTTAAAATCCTGAAAATCGTTTACCCCGGCCACGTCAATGGATCCGGGAGCCAGGTTAATGCTGGAAACTCCAAATTTAAATCCGGCCCGAAACTGGGCATGCAGGGTAAGGGTCCCGAAGACCATAAAACCGATTAAACCGATTATTTTCTTCATCTTGGCAAAGATTTATCTGGGAATAACGATAAAATCGTGCCAATTATATTAAACAAATTTATAATGTGATGACAATTAACCCTGCATTAATGGAATTCGTTAATGGAATTAAAGAACATGAAAGGAGGGAAAAAACATAAAAAAAGCTGGACCGTTGACTATGTGGGAAGTTACCCGGGACACGAACAGGCTCCCAATGACGAAAAACCTTTGGTCGCCATCATCGGCAGGTCAAATGTAGGTAAATCCAGTTTCATCAACGCACTTTGTGGGCAGCGTGAACTGGCCCGAACCTCTGCCAAACCGGGTAAAACCCAGACGTTGAATTATTTCCTGGTGAACAAGGCCTTTTACCTGGTCGATATGCCTGGCTATGGCTACGCCGGAGTTTCCAAAACGCTCAGGGCAAGCTGGGCGGATTGGTCCCAAAAATTTATTCTTAATGCCCCAAACCTGGTCTGCCTCATGATCCTGACGGATTCCAATATACCACCCCAGGAATCCGACCTGGAATTCATCAACTGGTGTGGGGAACAGCAGGTGCCCCTGTTTATCATCCGGACTAAAACAGACAAGTCTAAACCTCAAATAATCAATGACTTGGAGAAGGATTTTGCAGTTAAATTGTTGGAAACCTGGGAAGAATTACCCAAGATGTACCGGCATTCTTCCATCACCAAAGAAGGTACGGATGCCCTCCGCCTGGCCGTCGAAACGATGTGCAAATAAGCCCGAAATTAGAAGTAGCTTTGCAGGGTTAAATGGAATCACCAATACAGCCTCAGCCGCATGTCATTGAAGAGATTGAACAGTGGCCGATATACCGGCTCTATGGGGAGCGCGACAAGCTGGTAGAGGAGATCAACCAGAGCGCCATCCGCAGCCTGAAAACTAAATACAAGGGTAAATTGGATAAGCTGCTTGCCCGGACCATTTACATGGAAAAAGTTCGGATGAGGGAAGATCCCTGGAATGCGGATCCTCAGAGCGAGCCTCTGTTTTGGAAAAAAATTCAGAAATCCCTGCCCGAAAGCACCGCCGATCCGGAAGATATACAAAGCCGGAGTGAATACCTCCTCCGTAAAATCATTGAACGGTATGCTGAAGAAATCGCGGGGGGGTTTAAAAAAAATACCTTCCTGTTTGCCCGCAGGGCCCTGAACTTCTTTTTTACCCGCCTGCTCAATGCGGCCAGTGCCAAAAACATCTTTTACATTTTCCGGTCAAGGCATAAAATCAATGAAAGGATCAAATTGTTTGGCCCTCTTGAAAAAATCAGGAATTTATCCGGGGATGGCGTGCTGGTTATCGTACCCACCCATTCCTCCAATATGGACAGCATTCTCATCGGCTTTGCCCTCGATAAAATTGCCGGCCTACCGGCTTTTTCCTATGGTGCCGGGCTCAACCTCTATAACTCGGAAATCTTCGGATATTTTATGAACCGGCTGGGTGCATACCGCGTTGACCGGAGGAAAAAAAATCCGGTCTACCTCGAAAGCCTCAAAGCCATGTCCAACATTTCCCTTCAATGGGGCACCAATACCTTGTTTTTTCCCGGTGGCACCCGCTCCCGGTCCGGATCCCTGGAAACGCGTCTGAAACTAGGTCTTTTGGGCACCGCAGTGGAAGCGCAGCGTGAAATTTTAAAATACGGGAATGCCCGCAAAATTTATATGGTCCCCCTGGTGCTCAATTATCATTGTGTGCTGGAGGCCCGTTACCTGATCGAGCAGCATCTCCGGTCCGTTGGCAAAGACGCCTACCTGGGAAGCGGCAGGGACGAATTCAAAAGCTTTAAAAATGTTTTTGTTTTCCTTTACCGTTTGTTATCTAAAAGTTCCGAAATCGCCCTTTCTTTCGGCGAGCCAATGGATGTGATCGGCAATCCGGTAAATGACCAGGGCCTGAGCCTGGACCAAAAAGGGCAGCCCATTCGCCTGGAGGACTATTTTACTTCGCCGGAAGAAGATGGAGAGGGCGGGGAAGCCCAGCGGGACAATGTATACACCAGCATTCTGGCTGAGAAAATCGTGGAGAGTTATCACCAGCACAATGTGGTATTCAGCACCAACCTGGTATCCTATTGCGCGTTCAAAACCATAGAACATCAAAATCCCAGCCTGGATGTTTTTGCTCTTTTAAGACTCGATCTGGATGATGTGGAACTGGAACCGGCTGTATTGGAAAACAACATCCTCGAAATTCAAAAAGTACTGGCCACGGAAGAAAATAAATGCAATATCCGGCTTGACCAGACGGCCCTGCTGCCGCCTTCGGAATGCATTGCGGATGCCATTAACAAGATTGGGGTCTTCCATTCCATAAAACCCTTGAAGTACAATAAAAAAGGAAAAATCACTTCGGGCAGCCTTAAGGTGCTCTATTTTTACCACAACCGTCTGGACACCTACGACTTCCTTAAAGATTTCTGGAAATAAAAAATTCCGGTGTCCCCGGGTCCGGAATTAAACTGTCCGGTCCAAATGAAATGCAGATGAATTTTATTGTTTTTGATCTTGAACTCACCTGCTGGGAAGGAGACCCTGCCGGCCGCATGCAGGAAATCATCGAAATCGGTGCTTATAAAGTGGATCCCTGGCGGCATACCAAAAGCAAGTTCAACCGCTTTATCAAACCTAAACTCTTCCCGGTGCTTTCGCCTTTTTGCGTGCAACTCACCACCATCACCCAGGCCCAGATTGACCAGGCGAAAAGTTTCAAAGAAGTGGTCCGGGATTTTATGGAATGGGCCGAATTCGATATCGAGCCCCATCACCTGATTGCCTGGGGGGACAAAGACCTGGACTACCTGATCGAAAATTGCAGGCTTCATGGGCTGGAATACGAATGGACCAAACCCTATACGGACCTCAAAAAACAATACCAGTACGTCAAAAAACTTTATGAACCCCGGGGACTGAAAAATGCCACCGAATCCGAAGGCCTTGAATTTGACGGGACGCAGCACCGAGCCATCGACGATGCATATAATCTATGCAGGATCTTCCTGAAATATTTCGATGAATGGAATTTGCATAAGGAAGGGTAGGGGGCTACTTCCGGTGGTTTCTGACATAAAATCTGGTTTAGGAAACATCCCTAAAAAAGAAATAACAAAAAAAAACTTTCTCAGGGGATTCGCCAAATTATTAAATTATTTTTTAGTGACTTATACAATAAAAATCACTAAAAAATTCGGATACAATTTGTATATTCAGAATAAAATTACCGAAATATGAACAAAAATGCAATCTTCTTAGCCCTGTACACTCTTTTGATTTTACTGTATTTCCCCATTTATGGGCAAACGGGAGGCCCTGGCGTCACCACCAAAGTCAAATTAAGACTTCCTTCAGACCTTTATTTTGAAATGTCACCATACCGGAAAGGCCATAATAAAATAGTATTTAATGTGGATTTCCTGTTGAAAGGCCTGGCCATGGTGACTAGCGATAATAAAACTTCAAAATTAATTTTCCAGCAAGGTTTGAGTGACACCTTGGGAAAACGGAAGATTGGCTATCTAATAGCTACTCCATTATATGATTCTACTGCACGTGATGCGGATACTGCACTGTACTTTTTTGGTAAAGGAGGGGGGGACGATGGTGTAATGCCAATTCATTCTGCTGCAGTAAAAGTTTTTTTTACGGAAGATTCCGATCCATCCATAAAACTGGTTTGTATAAGAGATCGGTTGAAGTTTGGCGTCAAGGAAGAAAAAATCAGGAGTTTAAAAGATGAACCTTCGGATTTTTCAGAAAAACGGAGTAATCAAGAATTTATCCGAATCGAGACACCGGGTTCAAAAAAGGCCACTATTTTTATTGATTATGAGATCCGGCGGGGAAATGTGCTCGTGTGTATCTTTAATCCAAATAATGGGGACTTATTGGCCATCCTGGACCCAAAAAAACCAAACCAGTCGTTTACCACAAAGAATAACGTCTATGTCTTCCCATTGATCCGGCCTTTTGTTACCTCCAATCTGACAGGTACAAATATCACCTTCCAGGTTGGTGATCCCAAAGTAAATGGCTCTGTTACCGCCTCTGAGGAATAAATTCGGTGTTCATCAATGAATATCCACTAATCCGGTTCCCTAATTGTAATTTTGATTCTTAATTATTCTGAAAATGTATAAAAAAGTTATCTTAAATGTATCCTTACTTTTGTCGGCCACGCTTACTTCTTTCGGCCAGCCGGGATTCAGTAATCTTAATCTGAAAATACCGGATAGTTTATATTATTCCAGAAGCCCTGCAAATAATAAATCCATCCGGTTTGAAGCGAACACCATTCTCTCCGCAATAAACGTATTCACCTCGGACAATGCCCGGAGTTTAAAACTTAATCAAGCTCAGGCCCAGAGCATGGGCGTGGGGCGCAAATCCTTTTTGCTGGCCATTCCATTGTTATATACCAGAAGTTTGCAAGGCACTACCCAGTCGTATCACTTCGGTGAAAACGGGGGTGAGGATAAGATGGATGATGCCCTGGTTTCCATATCCTATGCGGGCAACCCGGCAAGCACTGAACTTAACTCCAACCATCCTCCGGTATTGCTCAAATTGGAAGATGCGGCAATTTTAAACATCACAAATGTTACTTCGGGTATTGGACCGACCGGGACCAAAACATATCTCAAAGTGGATGCTTCAAATTCCAATACGGCCACCATTACTCTGCGGAGGGAAACCAGACGAGGCGGAGTCCTGGTTTGTATCTTCAATGCCACCAACGGAAATATGATCGGCCAGCTCGATCCAAAACGGAATCCCGTCGAATCTTTTACAACCCGGCGCGATGTGTGGGTGGTCCCAATCATCAAGCCCAATCGATCCAGGCCTTCCGGATCTGCAATGGATCAGATCATTTTTGAAGTCGGGGATCCTGTAGTCAATGGAACCGTAAGGGCATCAGAAGAATAGATAAAGGCAAACGGGTAAAGGGTAAAGGGTAAAGGGTAAAGGGAGAAAAAATAAGAATAACTTGAATTATTAAATCATTTCTGTGCCATCACTTCAATGCCTTCCCAGTTTTTGGGCCCTCCGCTTTCATGGTATTTCCGGGACCGTTTGAGAAAATACTGGGCTACCGAATCCGAGGGATTGGATTCAAGCACCTGTTCAAAATCAAGGCCGGCCTGCCTGAAATCGCCTGACTGGTAGCTGGAGATTCCATGGTTGAATACCTGCAAGGTGCTTACCTTAAGATCCCGGACTTCCTCCGGATCGGCATTGATGCATTCATACATGACGAGTGCACTGGATTTCCCTTTCACCTGGATCTTACCAAGGCACCGGAACAAATAATCATCCGGCTTGTTTAACTGTTTAAAAACCGTCTCACTGATCAGGACACGGACCCCAAAATATTTTGTCAGGCCCTCCATGCGGGAGGCGATGTTGACCGCATCCGCCAGGGTAGTGGGATCGGCCCGTTCTTCATCCCCGATGATGCCCATGATCAAAGCACCGGTATGCAGGCCCATACCGGCTTCCATGGCATCCCGCCCCTTTTTTTTCCTTTCCAGATTGTAAACCTGTATGGCATGCTGCATCTCGATGGCGGAATCCAGGGCGTATTCCACTTCACTCGGGTAGATGGCCATAATGGCGTCGCCCAGGTATTGGTTGACAAAACCCTTGTATTTTTTTATATAAGGCCCCATGCGGCCCACATAAGCATTGATGAATTTGAAATTATCCTCAGGGCTGAGGTTCTCGGACAGGGTGGTGTAATTGCGGATATCGGAAAACAGGATGGTAAAACGGGCATTGGTATAATCCCCGATTTTGGCATCCGTAATGGATTCCCTTCCAATGGCTTTTAAAAATTCAACCGGAACAAATTTATCCGAAGCCTGATAAAAATTTTTCAGGTGCAGATGGGTCCGGATCCGGGACAACAGCTCGTCAATGGAAAAGGGTTTGGTGAGATAATCGTTGACCCCGACTTCAAAGCCGCGAAGCAGGTCCGTTATGGTATTTTTGGCCGTGAGCATGATCACAGGCAGTTTGTTGGCCAGGTGTTTTTCCCGGATTTTTTCACAAAGTTCAAATCCGGACATGGTGGGCATCATCACATCCAGGATCACTAGGTCAAAATGCCGCTGTTTTAATTTGTCAAGTGCTTCATAGGCATTCAGGGCCTTGTCGATTTCAAATCCCCGTAAGACCAAATGATTTTCCAATACCCTCAGGTTTACAGGTTCGTCATCCACCAAAAGGATGGTCGCGGGAGCGTCCTTGATCCGGATGGCTGTTTCCGGTCTAAAACTTTTACTGAGATCCGCCTTTCCCAGGGTTTGCCTGGCTGCCGGAATCATGGCGGAACCGGCAAGTTTGACAAAACTCGCGGACGAATCCCGGCTAGACTGGCTGACCGGGAGGCTGAATGAAAAGGTGGAGCCCTTGCCGGGGGAGGACTTTACCTCGATGGTACTTCCGTGCAATTCCACCAGTTGTTTGGTTACTGCCAGTCCAAGCCCGGTACCGCCCTGCAGCCGGGTCTCAGACCCATCCAGTTGTTCGAAGGATTTAAAAATGGAATCAATCTTATCCTCCGGGATCCCAATCCCCGTATCTTCAATCCGGATTTCAATCCGTGGTCCTTTAATTTCTGCATCGACCGTGATTCGCCCCTGATCAGTAAATTTTATGGCGTTGCCGATAAAATTGAACAGGATTTGCTGAAGGCGGTTTTCATCACCATCGGCGAGAGGGATATCCCGGGAAATCCGGTTTTCAATTATCACCGGTTTGGTTCCGATAAGTACTTCGGAAGATTTGATCACCAGGTCAGCAATCACATAAAGGTCCACCGGTTGAATCTGCAATTTCAGGTCCTGGTTCCTGGCTTTGGAAAAATCCAGGATGTCGTTTACAAGATTGGAAAGCCGTTTGCCGCTGGAAGAAATCAGCCGGAGGTTTTCTAAGGTCTGATCGCTGAGATTGCCACAGGCCCCTTCGATCAGCGAATCGGAAAGCCCGATGATCCCATTCAGGGGGGTTCTCAGCTCATGGGAGGTGTTGGCGAGGAACTGGTCCTTTAGTTCATCAATTTTTTGCAGTTGAAGGGCCTTCTCTTTTTCATATTTTATCTGTTTCAGGTGTTGGCGCAACCGGTAGAAAAGATACATGGCCAGCAAGGTAAGCAGGAGCAGGATGGAAATGCCAATGATAAAATATTGGGTCCTTCTCTGTTTTGTCAATTGAAGGTTTTGCTCAATCTGGTCCGCTTTCAGGCGTTGAATTTCTGCCTGTGATTTTTCCTGGTTGTAGAGATATTCAGACATTTTGATATCAAGGGCTCTCTGGGTTTGATCCAGACTGTCCTTGATCAATTGGTAAGACGTCAAATATTCATAAGCTGTCCCGCTCTGGCCCAGAAGGTGATAAGCGATAGAAAGGGAACGTAAAGCAGCAGCCTGATAGGTGAGATTGCCCTTCTCCTTCGCAACGGCCAACCCTTTCATGAGATAACTGGTCGCCTGTTTATACTCTTTATTGAGGATCAGGGTACGGCCGGTTTCAATATTCGCATTCGCAAGGTCCACTGGGGCGGAAATGATGGTATAAACGGAGTCTGCTTGGTACAGGAAGTCCAGGGCTACACGGTAGTCACCCATATCGGCCAGGCTGACTCCTATATTTAATAAAAAATCACCTGTTTCTTTTCGGTTTCCCCGATCGATTGCCATGGAAAGCCCCTTTTGCAGAAATTCCATATTCCGCTGATTATCGCCTCTTTTCTGATAGAGCTCTCCCAAATTCATATACAGATGGGGCAGGAGTTCGTAATAGCCAATATTTTCAGCGATTTCCAGACTTTTATGGTAATAGTCATAGGCCTTCAGGGTATCATCTTGCTTTATGTGAATAATACCAAGGTTGTTATACGTTTTGGCAATACCTTCCTGATCCCCGGAATCCTCGAATTTTTTTAAGGCCTGGAGATAATACTCAATGGCTTTATTGTGAATGCCCTGTTCCCGGTAAAAGTTGCCGAGATTATAAAGTGAAGTCCCCAATTTCTTACCATCACTTCCAATCTTAATTTTTAATGCATGGCTTTTCTCATAAAACTCAATGGCTTTGGGGTAATCTCCCATCTCCTGATACAGGTTGCCCAAGTTTGTATAGGTGCTGGATAAACCATCCTCATCATTCAATTCCTGTCTGATGGCCAGGCTTTGCTCATAATTCAATAATGCTTCATTAAATTTACCGCTATCGTCAAAGAGAATACCCAGGTAATTATGTGCCCAGCCCTGTTCAGGCAAATCCGGATGAACCTGAACTGCCCTTAAATATTTTTCGGTGAAAATGATCGCCGAATCCTGGATTCCAAGTGACCGGTAGGCGCGGGCCAGGGACTTCAGCGCTCTGAATCTTTTGTTATCATTTTCAATTTCCGGAAGGACTGAAAGAAGTTGCAAGCCATAATCCCGGATTTTGGGGTGATCGTTTTTTGCGTCTGAACTATCTATAAGTTCAACCAGGATTGTAATTTTTTCTCCACCCTTGGCCTTAAGCAGTTGCTGCTCGAGCCCGGCAACCACGAAATTTTGCTGTGCAGGAGATAACAAAGTATGGAAGGTTCCTAAGAACAACAACAGCAGAATCCGGATAATGTAGAAGGGTATACGTTCCATGAGCGGAATTCATTTTTACCAAACACCTCACTAAGCAAGCAATTACCTCAGACCTAAGTTAATCAATTTATTAACTAAATGTAAAAAAGTCAGGAAATGTAACCTCTCATTGGAGAATAAATGATTCGTAATTATGGAGGAGTCTGATTTCTGCAACCTGATTGCTGAAACCTTTTATTAAATTCTTCAACTTAACATAATATTAATTATGGGAATTGTAAATATAAGAAAGCTATTGGCATAAATCAGCTAGAAACCTGATTTACAGCATAATACCTATAGATCAAAACCGTTAATTTTGAATGATGCGAAAAGGATTTAAGATTTTTCTTTACATCATAGGAGCATTGATTATGGTTTTGCTTCTGGTACCTGTATTATTCAAAGACAAAGTCTCCGGCCTGGTGCGTACAGAAATCAATCAGCGGATCCACGGAAGATTCGATTTTAGTAAAGCGGGTCTTTCGCTGATCCGTTCATTCCCGGATCTGTCATTGTCTGTTCATGACCTTGCGGTATCCGGAGCCGATACCTTTGCACAAACCCGATTTTTTGAAGCTAAGGCTGTACATGTTTCCATCGATTTTTTCAAGTTGCTCCGGCATGGCCTTAACGGGATCCAATTGAAAAAAATCCACCTTGAGGACCCGGTGCTAAACCTGGTCAGCACCCCTTCCGGAACTTTTAACTACAATGATCTCTTTCAAAGCACTTCCGATGATTCAACCCGGTCTGAATCTGAACTGGAAATTCAGCTGAAATCTATAAAAATCGATCAAGGGGCATTTAATTATTCCGACAGTTCCAGTCAGCTTTTCGTTTCCTTCAACCATCTGAATCATCAAAGTTCGGGCAACTATTCAGGTGCCGGTGGTTCAATGCTCAGCCTGGACCATAAAAACGACTTTGATTCCTTGACACTCCGTTTTGGAGAAATTGAGTACCTGAGCCACCTGAAGGGCCTGTGGAACGGAAAACTCAGCGCCAACCTGGATTCCAGCACCTATACCTTGTCTGAGGATCGTTTTAAGCTCAATGAATTGCAATTTGATCTGAAAATGTTTCTGCATGTATTGGAGGACAAAACCCGGATGGACATCCAGATTAAGACCCCTCAAAACGATATCCGCCAACTGGTTTCCGTAATTCCCGGTGCGTACCAGAAACATTTCGACAAAATCACCACCTCCGGTGAATTTAGCCTGGAAGGAAGCCTCAAAGGAAATTACAGTTCATCCGGCAGCAGGCCTGAAATGGATATAATGGCTGCCATCAACCAGGGAATGGTAAAATACGGTCATCTCCCCTACCCGGTTGAAAACATCAATCTGGACCTCAGGGCTCAATCGATGGATACTCTGTTCAACAGCATCCTGATTCAATTGCCCAAATTCAGTTTCAGCATTCGGGGCAACCCTTTGGAAGGCCATCTCACCGTCGACCACCAGAAATCCGGCAACCAGGTACAGGGGCTTTGCCGGGGTAACATGGAACTTGGCGATTTCCAACAAGCCCTTCCCCTGGATTCGATGACCCTTGCTGGGAATCTGAACCTGGACATCCAATTTGACTTTAACGACCAGGCCCTGCGTAACAAAGATTTTGAAAAATTAAAATTAACCGGTTCAGCCGATGCCCAAAAACTGGATATCCGCTATTACAGTTATCCCCGGTTTAAGACGAACAAGTTGATAGCAACACTACATCAAAAAAATGTACAAGTCCGATTTATGGAAGTGGGATTTGGCCAATCCGACCTGGATGGAAATGCGACCATAGTCCATCCACTTGCCTGGTTTTCAAAGCATAGATCCCTTACAGAAGTTCAAATTCAATCCAGCAGCAACCTATTGAATTTTAATGAATTAATTACTACCGAATCAAGTATTACATGCGATACCTGCTTTTCAACAAGATCCTACAAGCCTCTTCAGATTCCCTCCCTGAACCTGAATTCCAAAGCCTTTAAGGTGATCTACCGGGACTATGACATCCGCGACATCGATTTTCATGGGGTTTACCGTAAGGACACTTTATTTATCCAATCCCTCACGGGCAATATCAATCAATCAAGGCTGACCGTAAGCGGGCGGCTGGATAAACCTTATGCCTGGTCTTCAGATCAGGCTGTACTTACCGGTCACCTGGGTCTGAAATCGGATCTGTTCCTGGTTGATCCCTGGATGGCAGCGAGTGATTCGGATGGAGGTATGCAAGACAGCTCCTATTCAAAAAAATTAATTCCCCGGACAGCTCTTTCCATTACCCCTGAAATCAAACAATTAAAATACGGCAAATATCTGGTCCGGGACATTCGCGGTCGACTGGATCTGATCCAACAAACCCTGGAAATCCACGAAGGTTCGGGCTTGCTCTTTAATGGGAAGGTGAATCTCGATGGGACCTTCAGCGAAACGGGCAACCTGCCCTTGTTTAATTTCAAACTGGATCTGAGCAAATTGGGATTCAGCGACATGTTCAGGGTATCCACAACCTTTGCCAAACTGGCTCCCATTGCGGAATTCCTGGAAGGAGTCTTCTCCGCCTCTTTGGCCTTGAGCGGCCGGCTGGATCAAAACCAATTGCCAATCTGGAAAGAATTGAACGCGGCGGGACTGGTGGAAACGGCCACAGCTCTCCTGGCCAAATACAAACCCCTGGAAGACCTTGCTAAAGCCATCCAGATCCCCTTGCTTGACCTGATCAAATGGGAAAAATCGCGGAACTGGTTTGAAGTCATCAATGGTATTTTATATTTAAAACCATTCGACATCCGGTACCAGGGCATTCCCATTTCCATCAAAGGTTCACATAGCCTCGACCAGGAAATAAATTACAACCTGCTCTTCCGGATACCCCGTCCGCTTTTTGACAAATACAAGGTAGGACTGGTCACCAATCAGAAACTGGATTGGCTGCTCAGTGAGGTTAAAAAGAAAGGCTTTGATGTAGGGCGGCTGGATACCATCAACATCAATCTTAATCTTACCGGACCCTTGCGCAACCCGGCTTCCAGGCTTCAATGGATGGCCGATCCCCAGCGAACCGTGGAACAGCAGGTGGTCAGCGCGGTTGAAGAAACGGTTCAGGAAAAGGTGGATTCCCTCGAAACGCTTGCCAGGGAAAAAGTGGAACAGGTCAGGGACAGCATCGTTGAATCGCTCCGGCAGGAAACGGAAAAACAAAAAGCCAGGCTGGATAGCATGGCGCGGTCTGCCGTGGATACACTCACAGGGAAAGTGACGGAAAAAGCCAAAGAAGCTCTGGATTCCACCCTAAAAAAGGAATCGGAAAAGATCCTGGATTCCTTGCTCCGGCAGCAAACCGATTCTGTATTGGGTAAAAAAGCCAAAGAAGAAATTGACAAGATTAATGAAAAATTGAAAAATTGGGATCCATTTAAGAAAAAGCAGACGAAGGAAAAGAATGATTAAAAATATAGTCTTGTTTGCACTCCCTGGATCCATCCTGGCTTGCACCCTAATCCCTGCCTGTTATCCCCCCCGGAATGCCATGCAAAAAACAGCCCGGATGTACCAGTCCGGAAAACTGACGGAAGATACCAGTCATATTTACCAATTGCCATTTTCTTCCGGCACAAAATCCAGGGTGATCCAGGGTTATTTTAGCCGTTTTACACACAAACACCGGGCTGCGCTGGACTTCCGGATGCGCCCTGGCACTGAGATCCGGGCATCCCGGGACGGAATCGTACTCCGAACGAAAGACGATTCGAATCAGGGTGGCTGGAACAAAAAATACAGGCCGGATGCCAACTTTATAATCATTGAACACGATGACAGTTCCAGAGCAAGCTACAGGCACCTCCAATACCAGGGTGTGATTGTAAAAGAAGGGGAAAAAGTGAAAACCGGTCAACTCCTTGGATACAGCGGGAAAACCGGATATACCGCTTTGCCCCATTTGCACTTCATGGTTTCGGTCTTTCAGGAAGGAAAATGGATTCAAATTCCCACCCGGTTTGAATCAAACCCGGAAACCGGATACCTTAAACCCTGGAGGAAATATAAATCCGTGAATATTCCCGGGGACTGAGGCATCCGGCAACTAGCGCTTTTTTTTCAAATACCCTATGAGATGGGCCAGGTCTATATCCCTGAGTTCTAAGTTCTGTGGCGGGGGCATCAGGCTGCCGCGCAGAGGATTTCGTTTAAGAATGGTATTTCTGGGGATGTCGTGCACCTTGCCCAGGATATCCTTCAGTTGTAACGGATCACCATCATTCAATACAAAGCCCATATATTCCATTCCGTTCATCGTTTTTATGGCAGTGGCTTCATATCCAAAGGCAATGCCTGCCCCGGGATTGATGATGGCGTCCAGCAGGGAGGATACATCCATTTTTTCTGCCACGGCGGTCAGGTCCGGTCCTACGCTGCCACCCTTGCCACCGAAATGATGACAATGGATGCAGGCTTTGTTAAATACCAACTTGCCGCTGTCTTCATTCATCTCCATGCGTGCAATCACGTCTATGGAATACTGGTACTTTTTCTTCCAGAAAAGATCACCAGCCATCGCACGCACGACCGGATTGGGATTGTAAAAAAGTGTGTCGGATATTAACCTGGAAATGGAAGGATCCAGCTTTCCGTTGGTCAGCATTTGCAGGATCACCAGGCCCCCGGAAGGGTCCATGGCCAGTTCCAGGGCAGTTTTCAGCCGGGCATCGCCTTCTTCCATCAGCAGCCGGTTCAGGTTTTCATTTAATTTCCTGGTTTCCGGATCAAGGATCATGGAATCATAGGTTTCCCACTGAACCAGGTCCCGCCAGTCGTTGGTCTTGCGGAAAGCAAGCCACCAGCGGGCTTCGGAAACCAAAGAGGAATCCGCTGACTGAACGAGGCTGGCCATTCCCCTTACCGCACAGGGCGATGGTATAAAGGCAAGCGTACGCAACAAGGTATGCTTCAATGAATCCCGCCCCGTTGAAGTCAGTTGATGGACTATATCTTCACAGGCTTCGCGCGGGTGTATGGCATAGAGTATGGCTGCCAGGTTCTTGTTCCAGTCTGTGGAATCCAACCTGGGTTTCAATAAATGGACGTATACGGAGTCCTCTTTTCTCTTACAGGCCGTGGCAATAGCGGTGAGTAAATAAGGATCGTTTCCGGAAAATTGGCCGATCAGTTCGTTCAGCAAATACCGCGCATCCCTGTAATCCAAGTTCCGGAGTGCAAATGCAATTTCCCGGTTAAGCATGGGATTTCTTTTCCGGATCAGGCGGTCAGCAAATTCCAGGATATGTATGGAATCAGCCTGTCTCAGTGCCCTGAAAGCAACCATATTCATCTCCGGTTCCCGGTGATTTAAAGCCCTGACGACTTCGGACTTCCCCTTATCTCCAAGCCTGGCAAGCAACCAGATCGCCCGCATACGGATATATGGATTTGAATCATGCAACAATTTTTTCACTCCGGGCACCATGGATGCCCCCACTTCCCGTATTTTTTCAAAGGCCTGGTGACGAACATTTATGGCCGGGTTTCTGAAAGCTTCGATCAGGCCGGCCGGGGTATCGTAATGGATGACCGGTGATTTTAGTGATTTATTCTTCGGGCTAATCCTGTAAATTCTTCCATACCCGTTCCGTTCCCGCATCTGATGTCCTCCGACGATCGGATCGTACCAGTCGGCAATATAGATCGCTCCGTCTGTACCAATACAAATGTCGCTGGGCCGGAACCACATGGACTTATCCAGGGTGTCTTCATGCCATTTGTAATTGATGTTGTCGGCCTTTACCGAGCTGATCAGGTTAAACCGGTTGAACCGGAAGCCGGCCCCGGTTTGTTTTGGTTTGTACGCATAAATTACGTTGCGTCCTGCTTCAGCGCTCAACAACAGTCCCCGGTATTTCTTCCCGAGCCCGTCGCCTTCATTGATCACGATGCCTGTTGGGGACCCTGCCCCGGTATTATCTCCGGCAGGCATTACCCCTGGGTCCTCCTGGTGCCAATGTGCGGTAAAAATATCCTGGGTTGGCCGGCGATCTCCCTGCCAGCTCCTTGTACCCTCTTCACTGAAATAACCGGCATTGCCATATTCCATCACATAAGAAGTCCTGCAGGCCATGACCTGATCATCATTATCATTTTGCCAGATGGTGCCGTATGAATCAATAATCAGTTCATAGGCATTTCTGAAATTGTGCGCATACACTTTCAGCCCCTGGCCATCCGGGCGTATCCTTAGGGCAAGGCCTCCGGTCCAGATCTCTCCGTCGTCGCTTTTCATGCCTCCCTGGTTGACCAGGTTATACGGAGAACCTCCGGTGTACATGCTCCCGGAACGAAGGATCCAGCCCGACCGGTCAGTGACCTGATGCGGCCCTGCATTGCCCACATTAAAATACCAGTTTCCTTCAGGGCCCGCAACCACGCTGTGAAGGCTGTGATCGTGATCCCGCCCTCCAAAACCGGTGAGTAAAACCTCGCGGGTATCGGCATGATCATCGCCTGTGGTATCGGTATAAACCAGCAGGTTTGGTGAACACGAAACCAAAACCCTGTCTCCCATCACGGCAATCCCAAGCGGGGATACCAAACCGGTATCCTGTGCAAAAACCGTGGACCGGTCTGCCCTGCCGTCCTGATCCGAATCTTCCAGGATGATCACCCGGTCGCCCTGTGTATGGGTTTTCCGGCCTTCATGGCCCGCATTGTAATTGCGGTAGTTAACGGCCTCCGTCACCCAAATCCGTCCTTTATGGTCCACATCCATATTGGTAGGATTATAAAACATCGGGCTTTCTGCCCAAAGGATAACTTCAAGGTCATCCGGCAGGCGAATGAATGATGAATCGCCGCCCAGCCATTGAACATGGAATTCACCGGGAGAAAAATCTTCTTTTGGTTCTGTCCTGTTTAATCTGCAGGCAGAGACAAGTAGAATGATCAGAAGAATCAGACCTGCGGAGGAGCCAGAAAAGCCGATCCCACCCGGCCTCATAGGACTAATACAAGGCTGATCCCTTTATCCTGCATGGTACGAATGGAGGAAGACTTCACCAACATGGGTATGACTTTAAACCCGCTCCAGTTTTATGGGATACGTTTTCTGGGAAGCCCACTGGGGCACATAAATGCTGTGGTCGGCGTCCATGTATACGTCATGGGGATGCATAAATACCTTGAATGGGTCTTCCTTGCGCTGTTCCATCAGCTTACCTTCTTTATATTCCGGCATGGACCCGCCGGGTGTGGAGATCACCCGGTCGTTCTTGTCCAGGATCTGGATATATCCCGAATTTGGGTAAGCTTCTGAAGTGGAACGAAAAACCGCTCCCATCAGCAGGTCTCCTTTAATCACCGGGCGGCAAATGAATGAACCTGGCAGGGAAATGGTGGAGAGGTATTTTCCATCAAGGGTAAACCGTTTCCAGCAGTTATCCACCCTTGACGTGATGATCAGGGTGGGATTGTTATTATTTCGCTGGTCCACCAGGATCCCATGGCAGCAGCGGAATTGGTGCTTTTCCGTGCCCTGCCCTCCCCAATGGCGGATGTATTCCCCTCTGGCCGAATATTGGATCACATAGTTTAGCCCATAACCATCCACCACATAAATGTCCCCGTTGGCCGGATTGATGGCCGTTTCGGTGGGAACAAACTGGTGTGGATGATCGTAGACCCCGGTTTCCCGGGGATATTCCAATTTCATTTTGACATTGCCTTTGAGGTCTGTTTTGATCACCTGATGCCTGGTATTATCACAGATATACAGGAATTCTTCCGTGCCTTCTGAATGCAGGGTAAATCCATGACCTCCCGGATAAGCAGTGCCCCATGCATCGAGCAGTTTTCCAGATTTATCATATATCAATACATTGTTCCTGGTTTCGTTGGTGAGCATCAGAAGGCGGCCCTGCCGGTCTTCCACCATTTCATGGCAATCGTTCACCGGGTTTTTGGCCGAATCCAGAACGCCCCAGCCTGTTTTAATTTTGAATTTATAGTCATGATGTCCTATGATCACTTCATCGTTCGGTCCAAAATCCATTGGGGAAAACAGGGCAAAACCGGAAGTGGACCATCCTGCATATTTCAAAAAATGGCGACGGGTCAGGTACATGAATACAACAATTTAATTTTTAGATCAGTGAAGTTAAATGAATCATTCAATAAAAAGAATACAAGCCTGCTTTACTTTTTCCATGTTCTTTCCAGGAAAGACAGCCAGTTGCCATGCATTAGCTTCATCACATCCTCCTCCCGGAAACCCCGCTTGATGAACTTTTCCGGGATGCGTTGCAAGTCGGCAATGGTCCGGATGTCGTAAGGGGTTTGTTCCTGGCCATAAGCGCCGTCAAGATCGGAACCGATGCCCACATGGTTGGTATCTCCGGCAAGCATGCAGATATGGACGATATGATCCATCACCCGGTCCGCATTGCATTGCATATCCCGGGGATTGGATATCCCCCGCTTCCAGCCGGGAACAATCATCCAGGCATCAAAGGCGGCACCAATGACGGCTTTTCTCAGGATCAGAGCCTTCAGTTGTTCATCCGAAAATTGCCGGTTGTGATTGACCAGGGACCTGCAGTTGTTGTGACTGGCCCATACCGGCCCTCCAAACATTTCCATGGCATCCCAGAATGCGTCATCGCACAAATGGGTGGCGTCCAGAATGATATTCAGCGCCTGCATTTTTTTCAATAAATTTCTACCCGCCTCGTTGAGGCGGCCCGTGGAATCCGTTCCATTTGCATACCGGCCGGGTCCATAATGGGCAGGCCCGATTGCCCTTAAGCCGTATGCGTATGCCTGGTCCAGGTAATCCAGATCCACCAACGAATCAGCGCCCTCCAGTGAAAGGATGTACCCAATACTTTTGGGGGGACTGGTGTCAGTCTTTTCTCCCTCATTCCATTGTTTAAGGTGACTGCGCAAGGACTTCAAGTCTTTGATCATACCCAATTCACCGGCTGCTTCCATGGCTTTGTACCAGGCCAGCTGTCCCTGGGTTTGAGCCCAGGCCTGTTCGGGTGAGTGCCAGCCAGGTAATTTAGATCCCGGTTTCACAAATCGGGCTATCTGGGTAGCCACGACCAGGCCGATATTTCCCTTTCTGAGTTCAGGCAGGGATACCAACCCTTTTCCGCGGTCCGGTTTGTCCTCAAGGCCTTTTTCCCTTTTGCGGATTTCCCTGAGATCCTTGCGCAAGTCCCGGTTCCACTCCATGGCATTCATGGACAGGTCCAGGTGGGCATCAACGATAAACATAAGTTATACTTTAGGATCAAGGTATTTAAACGGTGATTTTCCGGTCCCGGGCGATCGTCATCCATGCTCCGGATACCTGATGATTCTCAACGGTAATCACCCGTTCATAGAGGGCTACCGTCGGGCAGATGTGATATGGCAGGGCATACAGGATCTCCCCGGTCTGGTATTCTTCGTTGTCAGCATATTTCAAAACGAGGTGTTCTTCACTTTGTCCCAGGGCCTGAAGGTTTTTTGAATTTAGAAAATGGACACGTTTGCCGATCTCGTTCTCGGCAGCGACGGCTTTGTGGCCCAGGTCAGTACAGATCAGTCCAGGCCCGGGTTTAGAAATCACACGGGTGATCAAAACCGCGGCCGGAAGGAAATAAGGTTCATTGAATAAGGTTCCGTAGCCTGAATCCCAGTATACAAAGGTCCCGGGGCTGCATTCCACTTCCGGCCTGGTGGCGTGAATCGGAAAAGTAGGCGAACCCCCGCAGACCAATTTTAGTTTGTGCCTGTCTCCTTCTTCCAATTGTTCCTTCAATAACATGGCTCTTTGAAAAGCGGCATCACATTTTTCTTTCCGTACCACAAGGTCTTCATCGCGGATATGGCCATCGTAGATATGGAGGCCGACCGGGTGTAAACCAGCAGATTGGAGACAATAACGGTACAAATCGATGGCCGCGTCTCCGGGATGAATGCCGGTCCTGTTCATACCCACATTGATATCCAGGTAAACATCCAGTACCTGGCCCTCATCTTCCATGGCCCCGGATATTTCGGTAGCTGTCTCCAGAGAATCGACCAGGGTGGAATAGCGGGTTCCGGGATATTTGCGGATGAGTTGGATCAGGCGTTTAATTTTAGGCCCCAGCGGTTGATAGGCCAAAAGGACATCTTCGCCTTCCGCCATCCCCAGCATCTCAGCTTCGGCAATGGTGGCGCACTTAAATTTAGTAATGCCCCTTTCCATCATCATGCGGCATACCTCCGGGGACTTATGGGTTTTGACGTGCGGTCTGAGCCGGCTGGCTTTGCCAGCCATCCTGATGGCCTGGTCAATATTATAAATCACCCTTTCAGGGAAGACCACCAGGGCCGGGCTGTCCAGTTGTTCAATGTGGTCAATTTCATACCATGATTTCATCTTGTAAATATATCCTTCCGCCCTCAGAATATTTTTCGCATTACCGGTACCTTGAGGATTGGACTCTCACTTATTCAATGGGGACACGACCATTCGTCTCCTAATACCAGTCAAGCCCAGGTATGACCGTAGTCAGCCAGAGTGGATGGGAAAAAATAGAGTTTAGTTCTAATTTTCAACCTATGAAAAACAAAGAGTTGACTCCCCGTGCTGACCTGAGCAAGGATGTCATGGGTATTGGCCCCAAACGGACCAGGAAGCCGGTTTACCAGGACTATCTGCCTCCCTGCAACAATGCTTGTCCGGCAGGAGAAAATATCCAGGCCTGGCTGGGCCTGGTCCAGGAAGCCAGGTATTATGAAGCCTGGTTAAAACTAACCGAAGACAATCCCTTTCCTGCCATTCACGGAAGGGTATGTTATCATCCTTGTGAGGACCATTGCAACCGGGGCAAGACGGATACCAGCGTCAGTATACATTCCATAGAGCGGTTTCTGGGCGACAAGGCGATCGAAGAAAACTGGCAGTTTGCGGCTCCGGAGTCTAAAACCGGCCACAAGGTATTGATCATTGGAGCCGGCCCCAGTGGACTTTCGGCTGCCTGTCACCTCGCGCGTTTGGGCCATGAGGTCACCATTTATGAGGCCGGGCCTGTGGCCGGAGGCATGATGCATTTTGGCATTCCGGCCTACCGCCTGCCAAGAAATATCATACTTGCCGAAATAAAACGGTTGGAACAACTCGGGGTGCGTTTTAAATTAAACTACAAAGTATCCGATATCGTCGAAGAAAAAAGAGCCGGCGGTTTCGAAGCGGTTTTTGTAGCCATCGGTGCGCATATCGGTAAGAAAGTAAAAATTCCCGCCCGGGAAGCAGGTAAAATCCTGGATGCGGTCACCTTCCTGAAAGATGTCGAGACCGGCAATGCACCCAAACTGGGGCGAAAAGTGGTGATTTACGGCGGGGGCAATACCGCCATGGACGCTGCGCGTACCGCCAAAAGAATAGGTGTGGACGAAGCCATGATCATTTACCGCCGTGACCGGGAGCACATGCCCGCCCACTCTTTTGAAGCCGATGAGGCTTTGTCGGAGGGAGTGCAAATACATTGGCTGCGTTCCATAAAAGAAATCACCGACACCTCTTTTACCGTGGAGGTCATGGCTATCGAAGACGGTAAACCGGTCGGCACCGGGGTATTTGAAACCATTGAAGCGGATGCCCTCATCCTGGCTCTCGGCCAGGAGACCGATACCGCGTTTTTGAAAAAGGTGCCGGGCATTGACATCAATGAGGAAGGCGTGGTGGTGGTTGGACCCAATATGATGACCGGGGCACATGGCATTTTTGCCGGAGGAGATATGGTACCCAGCGAACGCACGGTTACGGTGGCTGTTGGTCATGGGAAAAAAGCGGCACGTTTTATCCATGGTTTCCTGCGCAGGGAAGAATACCATAAACCGCCGGCTCATCCTCTGATTACCCATGAAAGCCTTCACCTTTGGTACGATACGGAAGCGCCTAAATCTGAACAGGGGCACCTGCCCCCTCAGGCTGCCGTGCAGGGTTTCAATGAAATCGTGGCGGGCATCTCCGAAAATGAAGCGAGGTACGAAGCACAACGTTGTTATTCCTGTGGCAATTGTTTTGAATGCGATGGCTGTTACGGTTCCTGTCCCGAAGGGGCCATCCTCAAACTGGGCAAAGGCAACCGGTATGAGTTTAATTACCAGTTGTGCACGGGATGTGCCGTCTGTTTTGAACAATGTCCCTGCCACGCGATAGATATGGTTTCCGAATACTGAACTTTGAAACAGCATTAAAAATGAAAGCAAAAGAAAGAATACAGGCGACGATGGACGGAAATGAGGCGGTAGCAAATGTTGCTTACCGGATCAACGAGGTATGTGCCATCTACCCCATCACTCCTTCATCCACGATGGCCGAACTGGCAGACGAGTGGTCCGCAAAAAAGATTAAAAACATCTGGGGACAAATCCCTGATGTCATTGAAATGCAAAGCGAAGGCGGTGCCGCTGGGACCCTGCACGGCTCCCTGCAGACCGGTGCGCTTACCACTACTTTTACCGCCTCCCAGGGTTTGTTGCTGATGTTGCCCAACATGTATAAGATTGCCGGTGAACTTACGGCTGCGGTTTTTCATGTGGCTGCGCGTTCGTTGGCCGCCCAGGGACTTTCCATCTTCGGAGATCATGGAGACGTGATGGCGGCGCGCATGACGGGCTTCGGCATGTTATCCTCCGCCAATGTTCAGGAAGCCCACGATTTTGCGCTGATCAGCCAGGCAGTCAGCCTGGAATCGAGGATACCCTTCATCCATTTTTTTGACGGCTTCAGGACCTCCCATGAAGTCAACAAACTGGAAATGTTGTCTGAAGAGGACCTCAGGACTATAATAAATGAAGATCTGGTGATCCGGCACCGGAAGCGCGGATTGAATCCCGAAAAGCCTTTCATACGTGGTACAGCCCAGAATCCGGATGTATATTTCCAGGGGAGGGAGACCGTAAACCGCTATTATTCCGAAACGCCGGGAATCATGGAAAATACCATGAACCGATTTTATAAGCTGACGGGGCGGCAATATCAACTGTTTCAATATACTGGCCATCCCGAGGCAGAAAGGGTTATCGTGGTTATGGGCTCCGGCGGGGATACCATCCGGGAAACGGTCCTTTATCTCAATAAGGCCGGAGAAAAACTGGGGGTCGTTCAGGTCAGGCTTTACCGTCCATTTTCCGCGGAACACCTGGTCAAAGCCGTGCCGGCAAGCTGTCAATCGGTAGGCGTGCTCGACCGGACCAAAGAACCCGGAGCTTCCGGCGAACCTTTGTACAACGACGTGGTCGTGGCATTCAACGAAGCTTATGCCTCCGGGAGAATCACCCGTTTACCCAAAATAACAGGAGGTCGTTATGGTTTATCCTCAAAAGAATTTACGCCGGCTATGGTCAAAGCCGTATTCGATGCATTGATGGAATCCAAACCTAAAAACCATTTTACCATTGGGATCAGGGACGATGTAAGCTATACCAGCCTCGAATACGATGAATCGTTCACCCTCGATGAATCCTCCTGGAGCCAGGCCCTTTTCTTTGGACTGGGTGCGGACGGTACGGTAGGCGCCAATAAAAACACCATTAAAATCATCGGGGAAAATACGGATTTGTTTGCCCAGGGTTATTTTGTCTATGATTCAAAAAAATCAGGAGCAAGGACCGTCTCTCACCTGCGGTTTGGGCCAAACCCCATATTTGCTCCTTATCTGATCCGCAAGGCGGATTTTATCGCCTGTCACCAGTTTAACTTTCTTGAAAAGGATGATCTTTTGAAATATGCCCGTCCAGGGGCAACGCTGCTTTTGAATGCACCTTTCCCGACCGATCAGGTCTGGGAGGAACTGCCCCCCCTGGTCCAGGTGAAAATCCGGGAAAAAGAACTAAAGGTATTTGTGATCGACGCCAACCGCGTAGCCCTTGAAACGGGCATGGCCGGCAGGATCAATACCATCATGCAAACGTGCTTCTTTGCCTTGTCCGGTGTTTTGCCCCGGGCAGAAGCCATTCAGCACATCAAAAAAGCCATAGAAAAAACATATTCTAAAAAAGGGGTTAAGGCCATTCAGAAAAATTTTGAGGCCGTCGATCAATCCCTGAGTAATTTATTCGAGCTAATAATACCCCCACTTGGGGTGGGCCTGAAAACCGCTGAAGAGGTGTTTTCCCTTACCGACCAGGCCCCTGAATTTGTCCGCCAGGTGACCGCACGGATGATGATGGGTTTGGGTGATGAATTACCGGTAAGCCTGATGCCCGTTGATGGGACCTTTCCCAGCGGGACCACCAAGTGGGAAAAACGGAATATCGCAGAAAACATTCCTTTGTGGCGTGAGGACCTTTGCATCCAGTGCGGCAATTGCAGTTTTGTATGCCCCCACAGCGTGATCCGGTCCAAGTTTTACCACCGGGGCTTCCTTGAAGATCAACCTGAAAATTTTCAATCGGCGCCCATCAACGCAAAAGGGTTTCCGGACACGCGGTTCACCCTGCAGATTTATTCCGAAGACTGCACCGGTTGCAGCCTTTGTGTGGAAGTCTGCCCGGCCCACGACCCGAATGATCAAACTTTAAAAGCGATCAACATGAAATCCAGGCGGGAACGTTTGGACATGGATAAAGACAGGGAAAACATTGCCTTTTTTGAAGCATTGCCGGATAATGACCGGACAAAATTCAATTTCTCCACCGTGCATGGCGTCCAGTTTCTGGAACCTTTGTTCGAATTTTCCGGTGCCTGTGCCGGATGCGGGGAAACCCCGTATATAAAACTGATCACCCAACTCTTTGGTGACCGGTTGGTGGTGGCCAATGCTACGGGTTGTTCATCCATTTATGGCGGGAATCTCCCCACGACGCCCTGGACGACAAACAAGGAAGGCCAGGGCCCAGCCTGGTCCAATTCCCTTTTTGAGGACAATGCCGAATTTGGCCTGGGCATGCGGATCAGCCTGGACAAACAGGGCGAAATGGCCAGGGACCTGTTGTCAAGAATGAAAGAACAGCTGGGTGTGGAGCTCGTACAATCCATCCTGAACAATAAACAAACTAAAGACACCGAAATACAGCTTCAGCGCCATTTGGTATCTGAACTCAAAAAAATACTCCAGGAAATGAATAGCAACGAAGGCAATCAATTGTTGTCCGTTGCAGATCACCTGATTAAACACAGCGTCTGGCTGATCGGTGGAGATGGTTGGGCTTATGATATCGGTTCGGGCGGCCTGGACCATGTATTGTCCACCGGTAAGGATGTGAATATCATCGTTCTGGACACGGAGGTCTATTCCAATACAGGTGGCCAGATGTCCAAGGCCACCCCTACCGCTGCGTCCGCGAAGTTTGCTTCTGCCGGCAAGCGGGTAGGTAAAAAGGACCTGGCCATGCAAGCGATCTCCTATGGTAATGTATATGTTGCGCAGATTGCCATGGGTGCCAATCCGCAACAGACCCTGCTGGCCCTGCGCGAAGCCGAAGCTTATCCCGGTCCTTCCCTGATCCTGGCCTATTCCCATTGTATCGCCCATGGCATTGATATGGACAAGGGCCTGAACCAGCAAAAAAGTGCGGTACACAGCGGGTACTGGCCTTTGATCCGGTACAATCCCATGCTGCGTAAAATGGATCAGAATCCGTTTATCCTGGATTCCCTGAGGCCGTCTATGTCATTAAAAGATTATGCCTTCCAGGAAATGCGGTACAAAGTGCTGACAAAAACCAATCCGGAAGAAGCTGAAAACCTAATGGAACTGGCTCAGGAGATCGTCGATCTGAGATGGCGCAATTATGAAGAAATGGCCGGGTTCAGTGCAAAGGACTTTCAGCCAGTACACTGAGTGGAGGGGTGAGGAGTGAGGCGAGAGGTGGAGTGAGGCGAGAGGTGGGTGGTAGATTTGTCCTTTGGTAAAAATAAAAAAAGGTTGTGGCTTCTAACACCACAACCTAACGTTTAGATTACCATTTTTTCTTATACCCCCCGGAATTGGAATTATTCCCGAAGCTTCTGTTGATATTGGAGTTGCTGGACGAATCTCTTTCTCTGGCTACAGAAACCGAAATTGAGCGGCCGTCTACATCCTGGTTGTTCAGATTCTGAATTGCGGCTTTGCCGTCTGCTTCATTGGTCATTTCTACAAAACCAAATCCCCTGGATCTTCCGGTGATTTTATCCATGATCACTTTTGCAGAAACCACGGGTCCAAAGGCTGAAAAAAGGGATTTTAAATCCTCATCGTTGGCTTGATAGCCTAAATTTGAAACATAAATGTTCATAAAATACAATAATTAAAAAAATTAAAAAATACCGTGACGATAATAAAAAAGCAGTCTATAAAGTGGATAAGCAATTACTAACCGGAAAGGGGAAGAAATAAAATATCTGGGATACGGAGCGCTAGTGTTTTACAATCACGCTGCAAAGATATGGGTATTCCGGTAATCTGGCGAATAATTATTTTATGGTGGGAGGTGGGCGGTGAATGGGGATAATACCTTTCTTTGGAAGAAGTGAAAAACTGCACTTCAAGGATGATTGGGGGCATGATCTCTTGGAAATGTCCTCAGCTATCCGCTGCGCCTCCAACCGGATTTCCCAAGCATTCCCGTGTGGAAAACAAAATAGCCGGAGAAAGAAAGCCCGTCCTGACCATTTAATCTGCGGTCCTTCATGGATCGAAATCCTGATGTTCAAGTTCCCTGAAATATATGGTTTTACCTTAAATTCAATCGATTTCACCACATGTTTATACTAACCGGGTCGCAAAGGTCCCTAGTCCAGGACTCAAAACTCCCAACCTAATGTTTACCTGAACCGAGTATCAAAAGGAAAATGTTCGCGCTCCACGATCCGTATCCGCCTGAATTCAGGATGCAACGGATTGATCAGTATATTGAAATCTCCACGGGTAACTGCAGACGGGACCTGGAGCAGGCAGTAACTGCCGGATTTTATGAATGCATCACCAAGCGCCTGGGTTTCCGGGTGATAAGGAAAATCATTCCAATGGTCCTTCAGTTTTGAAAGGCTGAGTTTTTTCAGGGAAAGTTCATCCGGGATATGGATAGTAAGCATATAATAATCATCTGGCATGATGGACAGAGGCAAATGGACTGCCACTTCCGCCATGGCCAGGGACCGGTTCATGGCCGTATAAATCATCTCCACCCCCGGTGAATTCCACCTCGCCCCTTCAAGCGCGGCACCTTTGCCGCTCAGAGAACCGGAGTAGATTTTCCTGCTCAGCCGGAAGACTTCCATAAAAAGCTATCGGAGAGGTTAAGCCCTTGAACTTCTGTTTAAACAAAAATGCCATGATTCATCCGTGTAAGTTCGCCGGTCACAAGGGATTTGCCATAGGAATCTTTAAGCAAGTCCATCGGCTTTTCACCGCCCAGGGCCAGGCAGGGTTGATTCAACCAGCTATTGAACTTTTCGGCGGACCCGAACAAGGTAAGGCCCAGGTAGATGACCTCTGCCATTTCCATGATCTTTTCCGAATGTACCGGCTTGAAACGCTCTCTTGCTTTTTTATACCTCTGCAGGGACTTGGTTGAAATGCCAAAATAGGACGCCCAGTCCGATTCGCTGAAAGGAGCAAGGGATTCAACCAGGGTATAAACGGAATGAGGCAGTCCATTACGGATCAAGGACATGACCAATCGCTTGTCATCCAGGATTTCTTTGATTTTTAATGGTTTTTTATTCCTCGAAGAGGCATTGTGGTTTAATTCCAATGTAAAATCATGGAGTATTTTTTCAAGTTGGGTAAAGATGCCTGCTTCTGTATGGGCTATCATAATTGGACATTTGTCTGCGAAGTTAGGACATTTTTACCAAAAATCAAGGCCACTTTGCCTTCAGACACGATTCCGGCTGATATCCATTCGTTGGGCTATCGCTCAGATTGGAAGGCTATCACAAGGCAGTTGAAAAACCGGTCTCCAAGTTTGCCCGGGCATCGGTTATTGTGCAGGATTCCATGTTATTAGAAACGAAGGGCTCATATAGCATTTCCCAAGGATCCTTCTTTAAATACGCCCTTCCTCTCTTCTGAATGAATAAGAAAGAATGCCGGCTACAACTATCCGAATACAATCAATTCAGGCGCTGCACGCCTCACAGCCGGGATCGTCCAGGCTGCAGGCCTTCACGCCATCGGTGATCGCGGCCTCGTCCACCAGCGCAGCTACGGTCTCCCTTGGAGCTACGGAAGGCACGCCCTGAGGTCTTGCGCCACGGCCTGCCGGGAGATCCTGGGCATCGAGGTCGCTCACGGTCATCTCGAGATCCGGTTCTTTGGTAACGAATTTTTTCTGATAATCCTCGCTGAGAGTAAACTTGATGGGATCTACCGCTGCTTTGCTGCGCAGATAATACATTCCCGTCTTGAGGCCCTTGCTCCAGCCATAAAAATGCATGGAAGACAATTTGGCGAAATTGGGATTCTCCACAAAGAGATTGAGGCTTTGACTCTGGCAGATGTAGGCGCCCCGGTCGGCTGACATGTCGATCAGGACCTTCTGGCTGAGTTCCCAGGCGGTTTTATAAAGATCACGGATCTGGGCCGGAATCTCCATGATGTGCTGGATGGACCCGTTGGAAGCGATGATCTTTTCCCGGATTTCTTTGGTCCAGAGGCCCAGGTTTACCAGGTCATTCAGCAGGTGTTTGTTGACGACCACATATTCGCCGGACAAGGTCCTGCGGGTGTATATATTGGAGGTATAGGGTTCAAAACATTCGTTGTTGCCCAGGATCTGCGAGGTCGAAGCCGTGGGCATAGGAGCCAGCAAAAGACTGTTGCGAAGGCCGTGTTTGCTGATTTGTTTTTTTAAAGCGGCCCAGCCCCAGCGGTCGGTTGGCGTCACCTTCCACATATCGTATTGAAGAATGCCCTGGCTGGCCGGTGAGCCTTTGAAACTGGAATATGCCCCATCCTTTTCGGCCAGCGCGCAGGATTCGAGCAAAGCGCCATAATAGATGGTTTCAAAAATCTCACGATTGAGTTGGCGGGCTTCCGGGCTGTCAAAGGCATAACCCATCAGGATAAAGGTATCGGCCAGGCCTTGCACCCCTATGCCGATGGGGCGGTGCCTCAGGTTGCTGTTGCGGGCTTCCTCTATGGGATAATAATTGATATCAATGATCCGGTTGAGGTTGCGTGTAATCACCCGTGTGATTTCCATCAACTTTTTGTGGTCAAATTCTTTATTGGCCTTGACATACTTGGGCAGGGAGAGAGAAGCGAGGTTGCAGACGGCGACCTCATCCGGGGCGGTATACTCCATGATCTCGGTGCACAGGTTGCTGGATCGGATGGTCCCCAGGTTTTTCTGGTTGGATTTTTGGTTGGCTGCGTCTTTGTAGAGAATATAAGGGGTACCCGTTTCGACCTGGGATTCCAGGATGGCGAACCAGAGGTCCTGCGCCCGGATCACTTTGCGTGCCTTGCCCTGGGCTTCATACTTGGTATATAGTTTTTCGAAATCAGCTCCGTAGGTATCATAGAGTCCGGGCGCTTCGTTCGGGCAGAACAAAGACCAGTTTGCGTCGGCCTTTACCCGCTCCATAAACAGGTCCGGGATCCACATGGCATAAAAAAGATCACGGGCCCGCACTTCTTCCTTACCGTTGTTCTTTTTCAATTCAAGGAAATCAAACACATCGGCATGCCAGGGTTCAAGGTAAATGGCAAAAGCGCCTTTCCGTTTGCCTCCGCCCTGGTCCACATAACGGGCAGTATCGTTATAGACCCGGAGCATGGGTATGATCCCGTTGCTCGTGCCCCCCGTTCCTTTGATATAAGATCCCTGAGCACGGATATTGTGGATACTGAGCCCTACTCCACCGGCACTTTGGGAAATTTTGGCACATCGGGCCAGGGTCTCGAAGATCCCAGAAATGCTGTCGTCCGTCATGCTGAGCAGGAAACAGGAAGACAATTGTGGCTTAGGTGTGCCCGCGTTGAATAAGGTAGGGGTGGCGTGTATAAACCATTTTTCGGACATGAGCTCATAGGTCTCGATGGCCGCATCCAGGTTTTCTCCATGAATACCCACGGCGGCCCTCATGAGCATGTGCTGGGGACGCTCGACGACCTGGCCGTCCATTCTCAGGAGATAGGAGCGTTCCAGGGTTTTGAAACCAAAATAATCAAAACTGTAGTCCCGGTCATAAATGATGGCCGAATCCAGGCGGTCGGCGTATTTCATGATGATGTCATGGGTCTCTTTGCCGATCAGGCCTGCAGGCTGGCCGTTTTTTGGGTCAATATAGGTATACAGGTCGTGGATGGTCTCCGAAAAAGATTTTTTGGTCTCCTTATGAAGGTTGGATACTGCGATTCGTGCGGCCAGCAGGGCATAATCCGGATGAACCGTAGCCAGGGAAGCGGCGGTCTCCGCAGCCAGCACATCCAGGTCCGTGGTTTTAACCCCGTCGTAGAGGCCGATGATCACCCGTTTGGCAATCTCGATGGGTTCGACATAGGTGGAATTGAGGCCATAACACAGTTTTTTTATGCGGGCTGTGATTTTGTCAAAAGACACCTCCTCCTGCTTACCGCTTCTTTTTAAGACCTTCATGTAGCTTCTTTTAATGATTTATACTGCAATAGTTTTCTTCAAATTTTTAAGCGGCCTCCTGCCACTACCTCTAGTTCAGCTATCCCCTCCA
>CAYOPD010000001.1:93904-124533 GCA_964405735.1 uncultured Saprospiraceae bacterium
CTTCAAATTTTTAAGCGGCCTCCTGCCACTACCTCTAGTTCAGCTATCCCCTCCATAATCGCACCATTAACGTCCTCCAGGAATCTCCCCAGTCCTCTATTCCCCTCGCCTTTCACCTTTCAGCTTTCACCGTTCACCCTGCTTATGACTCATATGAAGAGTTAGAGAAACTTATTTCCTCTCCCCTCAAAATTCCGTGTCCACACTGAACACCTGGTTTTCCCTGGTGGTCCCGATTCCCGATTTTTTGTATTCCCCCACCCTCTTTTCAAAAAAATTGGTCTTGCCCGTGAGGGAGATCATTTCCATAAACGGAAACGGGTTGTCCACTTTATATATCCTTTCATTGCCAAGGGCAACCAGGAGCCGGTCGGCAACGAATTCAATATACTGGCACATCAGGTCTGCGTTCATCCCGATGAGTTTGACCGGAAGGGCATCCGTCACAAATTCCTTTTCGATCATGACGGCATCCCGGATGATTTCTTCCACCTCCAATTTGGGCATTTTATTGACAATATGTTTATTGTACAGGAGGCAGGCAAAATCACAATGCTGTCCTTCATCCCTGGAAATGAGTTCGTTCGAAAAGGTGAGGCCGGGCATCAGTCCCCTTTTTTTAAGCCAGAAAATGGAACAGAAGGAACCGCTGAAGAAAATTCCTTCCACGGCGGCAAAGGCAATCAGTTGCTGTTGAAAGGTTCCATTGGAAATCCAGCGCAGCGCCCAGTCCGCTTTTTTCTTTACACAGGGAATATGGTCAATGGCATGGAAGAGGTAATCTTTTTCCGCCGGGTCCTTGATATAGGTGTCGATCAGGAGGGAATATGTCTCAGAGTGGATATTTTCGATCATGATCTGGTACCCGTAAAAAAACTTGGCTTCCGGGTACTGGACCATGCGCAGCATGTTTTCAGCCAGGTTTTCATTCACAATTCCGTCGCTGGCTGCAAAAAAGGCCAGCACGTGTTTGATGAAATGCCTCTCGTCATCGGTGAGTTTTTCCTGCCAGGCGATGATGTCCTGGGCCAGGTCAATTTCTTCGGTCACCCAGAAACCGGCCACTGAATCTTTATAAAACTGCCAAATATCATTGTGTTGAAGAGGGAAAATGACAAAGCGGTTTGGATTCTCCTGCAAAAGTGGTTCGACACGTTGTTCCATACTGGTTTAAACAGTTTCTAAGGATAGAATGAATAAATATGATTTTTTATGGATGGCAGATAGAAATCCGAAGGGTCTGATCGGCATCCTGTCTGCGGCTCAAAAATAATCGTCTTATCCGGTTATAAAAATTAAATATAGATAATTTTTATATAAGTATTTTATATTTTTTTTTCGATTCAGCCCGGTTTACAGAATATTTTTTGTATGAACTTCTTTAAGACACATTAAAAATATTCATCAAGTATTCTGCTAAATAAATGAAACATTTTTTTAATATGTTTTAAAATTACCAACATACTGTTGATAACAATTACAACTTACTGTTGTTGAGTTGTATATAATAATTATAAATTGTTAGTAACCATCCCTTTTTTGTCGAAAAATGGCGATTGATCCGCCGGCTCGCCTATTAAAAAGGCCCAAAATTTTAAAACATCTGCTTTCTCCGGAAAAACCAGATCAGGAACACAATCATCAATCCGGACACAAACAGGATGTAGAAGAATGCCATGGGTTTATCCGACAACGGAAGACTGACATTCATACCAAAAAAACTGGCCACCAGGGTGGGCACCATGAGGATAATCGTGACTACGGTGAGGCGCTGAATGAATTTATTGAGGTTGTTGGATACAATGCTGGCATAAGCCTCCATCGTGCCGGACAGGATGTTGGTATGGCGGTTGGCCATATCGAGGGCCTGGTTGTTGTCAATCAGGATATCCTCAAACAGGTCCGCTTTTTCTTCATCCTGGGCGATTTGAAGAAAATCCGTTCTTTTCATCTTGAGTTTGACCAGATCATTTGCACTGAGTGAATTGACAAAATAGACCAGGCTTTTTTCAATTCGAAGCAGTTGTTTGAGTTCCGCGTTCCGGCTGGAGTCATACAGTTCCTGTTCAATCAGGTTGCGCTTCAGGTTAAGGCGTTTCAGGCTGTCCAGGTAAGCCCAAACATTCTGGTCCAGGATCTGGAGGATGCAGGAACGGGTATCGGAAGGGTCAAAATTTTTCACTTTTCCATCGATAAACTTTTTAAGGATGGTGTTTTCCTGGGCCGATATGGTCAGAATAAATTCCGGGCTGATCAATAAACCGATGGGTACCGTAATATAGATCGGCTGATTTTCCTCCTCATCCGGATTCAGGATAGGTGTCTGGATCAGGATAAATCGAAGGTTTTCATCCCAGCGTTCATAACGGGAACGTTCATCGGGATCGAGGGAGTCGGTCAGGTAATCCAGGGGAATGTCCTTGGAAGCCGCAATGGATTCCAGTTCGTTCTGCTCAAAAGGCGGATTCAGGTTGATCCAGCACCGGGGCACAGCTTGCTGAAGCTGCCTCAAGTGGTTGTCTTCCCGTGCATAAAACTGAATCATAACTTCGTCCGAAACTATCCATTCGTGCTGTACAATCTGATAAGCAGCGCAATAATAGAGAAATATTCCAAATTCAGGATAAAAACTCCGGACATCATCGCCTTCCGGACCCAATTCCTGTCCCCCGGGCCGATTTTCCGGTTCTGAGGATAATCCCCTGGATCTCAATACCTGCCATTCGTAGATCAATATTGCACATTATTCGAAAAAATAAACTTAAAGCAGGCCCCTTCTGTTAATTTGCAGTAAATTAATACACCAAATATGAATTTTTTGAAAATACTCCTGGGATCCTGCCTGGGCACCCTGTTGGCAGTTTTCCTGGTATTTTTTATCGGAATCGGCATACTTTCTATTGTAGCCGGTTCGGCGGGGACTACCAGTAAAAAGGCCCTGGACAAAACCAGTTTCCTGGAGGTCCGGGCCGACCATTTCTATCCCGAGAAAACCAACAATGTCCGTTCTACCAATATTTTCAGCATGAACGAACAACAAGTAGGGCTCCATGACCTGGTTAAATCCATAGAACACGCCGCCACGGACCCCAAGATAAAAGGGATCCTTTACCGCTCCGGTTATTCCAATCTTGGCTCTGCCAGTTCCCTCCTGATCCGCCAGGCCCTTGTTAAATTTAAGGCTTCCGGCAAACCCGTCTACGCCTACGGAGAATATTTTACCGAAGGATCTTATTCGCTCGCTTCGGTGGCGGACCGTATTGTGCTCAATCCAAACGGGGTCGTGGAACTGAAAGGTTTTGGAGCCATGATCCCCTTCTTCAAGGAATTTCTGGACAAGACCGGCATCAGTTTTGAAGTCTATTATGCCGGACAGTTTAAAAGCGCCACGGAACCGGTACGCCTCAATAAAATGAGTGACCAGAACCGCAGCCAGACCCGGGAATACCTGGAAGACCTCTACCGCCTGCATCTCGAAGTCATCAGTGAAAGCCGGGGAATTGCCGTCGGTGACCTCAGAAACATATCCAATGAATACCTCTCCCGTTCCGCCAGGGATGCTATCCGTTTTAAGCTGGCCGATACCCTGGCATACCAGGATGATGTTTACCGGATGATCCAAAAGGATCTGGACCTATCAGAAACCGCACGCCCCTCCATTGTGTCGGTCAACCGATACTTTGAATCCTTTGATCATAAACCGGATCATACCACTACGGCCAGTGCAGGCCGCATTGCCATTGTGTTCGCTGAAGGGGAGATCCTGGATGGGGAAGGCAACAACGGGCAGGTTGGCTCTGCCCGGTACCTCCGTATTTTGAGAAAAATCAGGCTGGATGATAAAATTAAAGCCGTTGTCCTCAGGGTTAACAGCCCGGGTGGCAGTTCGATGGCCTCTGACAATATCCTCCATGAGATCAAGGCCATTCAGGAAGCCGGGAAACCGGTGGTGGTTTCCATGGGAGATTTCGCCGCCTCGGGTGGTTATTATATAGCCTGCAGTGCTGACAGTATATTCGCAGAGCCCAATACCATCACCGGTTCCATCGGTGTATTTTTTATTATCCCAAACGTAAGCAAACTGATGGGGGACAAACTGGGTATTGATATGGATACAGTAAGAACCGGGAAATTCACCACTGCCTTTACCCCCTTCATGCCCTGGTCTTCCGCAGAAGGCCTGATCGCACAACAACAAACGGATCTGGTCTATGACCGTTTTCTCACTGTGGTTTCGGAAGGGCGCAATAAAAGCAAGGACGATATAGAAGCAGTTGCGCAGGGAAGGGTGTGGTCCGGGGAAAAAGCGCTTGAGCATGGCCTGGTAGACCGGCTGGGCGGCTTGAATGAAGCCCTGGCCTGTGCGGCCCGTATGGCAAAACTGGACGAATACAGGATCATGGAATACCCCATCATGAAAGATCCCTTTCAGCAAATTCTCGAAGAATGGACCAATAAAGAGCCTGAACTTACCGAATCCCTTATAAAAAACAAACTCATGGCCTGGTTTGAACCCTATGCCCGGTTTGCATTGTGGAGCAAGGAACAGGCAGGCAAACCCATGATGCGAATGCCTTTTGAGCTAAGCATCCGTTAAGAAAAATTTATGATTTATTGAGGGTTTCTTTCCAAACTTAGTTGGAAAGAATGTGTTTTTTTGTAATTAATTCATTTACATAAAATCACTCGCTCTTATGAAATTAATTTTTTCTACCCTCCTGACCTTTCTGATGGCCACGATCGTGATGGCCGGCAATCCGGTAAAACCGGTTACCTACAAAGTAGATCCTGCAAGCAGCAAGATTGAATGGACAGCCTATAAAATGACTGGCCAGCACAACGGCACGCTCCAGGTAAAATCCGGCTCCCTTGAATTCAACGGGAACAAACTGACCGGTGGAAAATTTGATATCGACATGAATTCCCTCGCCATCACCGATATACAGGGCGCGATGATGGAACGGCTTCTGGGTCACCTTAAAAACGATGATTTTTTCAGTGTTGATAAATTTGGCACCTCCAGCCTGGTGATTAAAAAAGCAGAGCAGAAATCCGCGAGCCTCTATAAAATCACGGCTGACCTGATCATCAAAGGGATCAGCAAAGAGATCACGTTTGATGCGGTGATCAACCAGGCCGAAGGAAATGCCTCCGCATCCCTGAAGGTGGACCGCACGCTGTTTGATATAAAATACCGCAGCGGGAAATTTTTCCCGGAAATCGGAGACAAGATGATCAAGGATGAATTTGATCTCAAAGTAACTCTGACTTTTGCCAAGTCGGTCTAATTCATATGTCATAGGTTTTGTTGAATAAGGCCATTCCGGGTTTCCGGAATGGCTTTTTGTTATTGGGGATTCCCTTACCTTTAGTTGAGAATCAAGCCGTTTAACATGGAAAATCTCATCGGAAAAGTGATTTATATCACCGGAGGCACAAAGGGAATCGGGCTGGGCATTGCCGTAAAAGCCATTGAAGCGGGTATGAAAGTAGCCGTCAGCGCAAGAAATATCGACGCTTTTGATCAAAAAACATTTCCACCCCATCAATTTCTCCTCATCCGATCCGATGTGAAAAATAAAGAGGATGAACTTCAGGCCGTGGACCAGGTTATTAAAAAATGGGGGAAACTCGATGTTCTGGTAGCTAATGCAGGCGTTGGCCACTTTGCACCCTTTGACCAAATGACGGACGAACATTGGCACGATACCCTCGATACCAACCTCACCGGTGTTTTCCACAGTGTACGGGCCTGCCTGCCTGCCCTTAAAAAATCAAATGGGTATATCATTACGATCGCCAGCCTTGCAGGCACCAATTTTTTTGCCAACGGCACCGCATACAATGCCAGCAAATTCGGCCTCGTCGGTTTTACCCAGGCCCTGATGCTCGACCTCCGCCCACATCAGATCAAAGTGACAACCATCATGCCCGGGTCGGTAGCCACCTTTTTTAATAACCATATCCCCAACGAAAAAGATTTCTGGAAAATACAGCCGGAAGATATTGGCCAGATGGTCGTCGACCTGCTTAAAATGCATCCGCGCACGTTGCCCAGCAAAATTGAAGTCAGGCCTTCGATACCGGTGTAGTATTGAGGTTTGAGGTTTGAGGTTTGAGGTTTGAGGGGTCTTACAGATGATCAATCCTCAATCCTCAATCCTCACTTTATCCCTTTAAACCCGGTGAGCAAATAATGCATGGTTTGAGATACCTGGATGAAGGGCTCCACCATTTCTTCATTCATTCGTTTGCCGTGCTTGAAATAGATGATGGTCGCGCCGTCGCATTCTATCCACCAGCCTTTTTCAAAACTCAGAAACCCAAGAACATGGTCATTAAATACTTTACGCACCTGGTTGTCCTTTCCGGACATCAGCCGGTATTGTTTGGAAAAATCCGGAAACGAATCAAAGTCGATGTCTTTCCAACCCAGCCATTCTCCGATTTTGTGGAATAAATTTTCAGGCCTTAAAGTAAACGGAGGCAGGGAGGTCTTCAGGTGGACCGACAACACGTGCTGGGTAATGACTGCGGACGATTTGCCCGTGGAAATAACGAAACTGTATTCAAATACCCGGAACCGTTCTTTGGACTCGAGCATACCGCTCAGGATGTATTTGACTTTCTTGCTGCTCCCCATTTTGAACAAATTATATCCCTTATGTGCCTGAAGGATCTCCTTATTAGGGTCCTTTTCTTCATAGTCAATCCCCAATCGCTGAGCGATTTTTTGATAACCGGGATTCCGGTCAGAAAGCCAGTTCCAGGCCATTTTATATTTTTTGCTTAAAAATTACACCCAATCCACGGGCAACTCAAAAATAAACCAAAAGCCGGCCCTTGGATCATGCCTTTGCTTTTTTAAGTTCTGATCGTTTGTCCTTCTTGGGCTTGATGATAAACCGCAGCGCCTGGTCGTAAGACAGGTAATTGGTCACCCAGTTGATGAATACAAATAATTTATTCCTCACTCCCAGCAATTGAAACAAATGCACGAATAACCACAACATCCAGGCAACGAAACCGTAAACCGATATCCACTTAAACTCAGCAACGGCTTTGTTGCGTCCAATCGTGGCCAGGGTGCCCAGGTCCCGGTAGGAAAAAGGCTTCCATACAAAGTCCGGCAAATGACGGCGCTTTAAATTATAGGCGAGATTTTTCGCTTGCTGGATCGCTGCCTGGGCCACCTGGGGATGACCGTGAGGGTAAGCGGGTTCTTCCATGTAAGCGAGGTCTCCGACTACAAAAACGTTTTCGTGTGACGGAATTTGCTGAAACCGGTTCACCCGTATCCGGTTGGCCTTCGCCAGGTCTTCTTTGGGAATACCCGGAAGCACCGCCCCTTCCAGGCCTGCGGTCCAGATCACATTCTTGCTCATGATCTTTGAACCGTCCTGGAGATAAACAAAATCGGAGTCGACATTGGTAACCCGGATGTTTTTCATGACCAGCACGCCCATTTTCTGCAGGTAGCGTTCTGCCCGCAGGGATGATGTTCTGGACATTGAGGGGAGCAGGAAGTTGTTGGCCTCAATGAGATAGATATCGACTTCTTTTGGATTTAATTCATTGTAATCTTTGGGCAGGATATATCTTTTCATTTCGGCAAGAGAACCGGCAAGCTCTACTCCCGAAGGCCCTCCGCCGATGATCACAATGTCTACATATCCCTGTTTTTTTTCATTATCGCTTTCGGTCAGGGCCGTTTCATAATGGTCCAGGATGGTATTACGGACCAGCAGTGATTCGGACAATGATTTTAAAGTAAGGACGATCTCTTCGATGTTTTTATTTCCGAAAAAACTGGTTTTGGCACCGGTAGCAAGAACCAGAAAATCATATTTAAGGGCACCGATGTCCGTGGTCAGTTCATTCCGGTCAGGTTGCACGGAATGCACTTCCGCAATACGGATAAACACCTTGGCATCGGATCTCAGGATGCGCCTGAGAGGGAAAGAAATGGTACTGGGCTCCAGTCCGGCCATAGCCACCTGGTAAAACAAAGGCTGAAACTGATGATAGTTGTTTTTATCTACCAGCACGACTTGATACTTGCTCTTTACCAGGCTCCGGGCCAGTTTCAGGCCTGCAAAACCGGCTCCTACGATCACGATCCGGGGTAAGGGACTATCTGGAATATTCACAAAATAAAATCTGCCCGGCTAAATTAAGGCTTAAAACTCAGAGTTTAAGGCTCAGTCGCTCCCCGACCTGCATCACTTTGATCTTGATACGCTCTTTTTCCGCGGTTTCTACAAATTCATCCGGCTCAACCGTATTGAATTCAAAGAGGTGAAAATGACAGGGAATCGTGAGTTTACTTTCGATTTTTTTTGCCAGCCATACGGCTTCCCTCGCATTCAGATTACCGGCCACCCCGCGGGCCGGATCAGATCCGTTGATGGGCAGAAAAGATACCGCAGGGGCATGGGTTTTCAGGAGGTCGACCATTCCGGGATACAATACCGTGTCCCCGCTGTGATACAAAGTCCATGGACCTGCCCGAATAATATAACCCAGGAAGAGGTGATGCCCGTCTTCATTCTTTTGAAGGGTCTCATGGGCTGATGGGACTGCGGTAAATGAAACAGCTCTTTCCGTAATGGTTTGCCCTGCATCCAGGCCAGCCAACCGTTCCGCGGTACAACCGGCGCGTTTCATGCCTTCCTTCAAATGAGCCAGGGGCAAAATGAGTTTCAGGTCCGGGTTATTTAAAAAAAGAGGGCTCAGGGTATCCGGGTCCAGGTGATCGGTATGAACATGACTTGAGGTGACAAAATCTATGGAACGGAGCCTTGCAGGATCCACTACCCGTTCGCTCATCCGCACATGCGGTTTGGAAGTACCCTGGTATTTCAGGGTAAGCGAATCCGACAAATAAGGGTCCAGCAATATTTTTATCCCATTCCAGTGCAGCAGGAATCCACTTTGACCAAGCCACCAGATATCTAGGCTCTCCCACCCTTTCTTTACTCTCTGAAGATCGGTTAAAAAAGATTCATCCTTCTGAACAGCCCGTATCATCCCGGATGGCTATAAACCCATTTCGCTGCGCACCTGGCGGGCTCCAAGCACCATATTCCTTAGCTTTTGCCTGCTGGCCCAGCGGGCGGTCTGGCTGAGTCCGCAATCCGGGGCCACCGACAACAAGTCCACAGGTACAAATTTGAGGCATTGTTTGATCCGGTCCACTACGTCCTCAACCGTTTCGATATAATAGTTTTTCACATCGATGATCCCCACGGCGACGCGCATGCGGGAGGCAAATTGTGATAACAGTTCAATTTCCGCAAATTCACGGTTGGCCATTTCAATATGAACTTCATCGATGTTCAGGTCCAGAAAAGCAGGCAACATGGGAGCAAGGGTCCTTTTCCCTACAGGCCTGCCCTTGTAATTCCCGAAGCAGAGATGGGTGGATAAAAAACATTTTCCGCGGACGGCCTGGACGGTCCGGTTGAAAATATCTACAAAATGAAGGGGATCTTCTTTATAGGCATAACAACTCATGGAGGGCTCATCCACCGTAATCTCAGTACAACCTGCGTTGACCAGCTCCTGGAGTTCATGCGCCACGATCGGGATCAGGGCTTCCGTAACATCCCAACGGTCTGCATAAATGCCATTGGGATCCAGCCGTCCGCTAAGGGTATAGGGGCCGGGAACACTGCATTTGAGCACTTTACCCGATTCACCTGCCAGTTTTTGCAAGCGTTTGAATTCGGCAACGGTGCCCAGCCCGTGTCTAGCCCGGATGGCTCCTGTGATTTTATGTTTCCCTCTCTGGTCATGTGCGGCAGGGCCCCACTTTCTGGGTGCTTCCGATTCCTGTTCAATGCCATCCAGGTATCCATAGAAAGACAGATTAAAATCAATCCGGGTTTGTTCACCATCGGTGATGACATCCAGGTCTGCAGCCAGCTGGTCCTGAACGGCGGCCTGGACGGCATCTTCAATCATTTCCTCAATGTCCTTTCTACCGAACTGGTTCAGGTTTTTTGAGCCAAATTCCAGCCAGGCCGGAAATGGATAACTGCCAACCACTGTGGTTCTTAAAGTTTTTATCTGGGCCATCTTGTTTCAATGGGTTTGGAAAAATCATAAAGCCTGGACATTCGGGTGGCATGCTCATCATAAGCTTCATTAAAAACGGCCGAGGCCTTTTCCGTGCCCGCCAGGCAGCTGGCTACGAGCGCTTTAGGAGGCTGGCCTCCAAGCGTAAGCAGGTTGGCGAGTTCCGCTTTGATGCAGTTGATCAGCATGACGGATCCAACGGTACTGCCCGGACTGACAGGAGCTTCCATGCCTTCAATGACAACCATGGCGTCTCCGGCGGGAGCGCCACTATCCAGCACCAGGTCGCTGAAATCAGTGAGTTTTTTACCGTCTGCCCTCCTGCTTTCACTTCGCCGGAGATGAGCCAGGGTGACAATGGAGACCACTTTTATGTTTTCTTTCCGGAAGATTTCAGCCATTTCGCAGGGGACAACATTGGTCCCCGAAGAGGATATGATCAGGGCCGTATCCTCGGCAGACAACCTGAAATTACGCAGGATCTTTTCAGCCAGTCCCGGCAAATTTTCGATAAACATGGCCTGTCGTTGCCCGTTGGCGCCGGTGACCAGGTTGTGAAAGGTCATGGACAATTCAACGATGGGATTAAACCCCGGATAAGAACCATACCGGGGCCACATCTCCTCCACCATGATCCTGCTGTGCCCGGAGCCAAAGAGATGAACCATCCTTCCTTCCAGGATTGACCCGGCAAACCACTTAGCGGCCTCCAGGATTTTCGGATGCTGGGCTCTCACTCCTTCGGCCAGGGCGATGCATTTATCAAGATATTGATCGGTCAGGCTCATGCGTTTAAATATTCGGCAGCAAAGATACCTGCCCCGGTCGCCCCTGCAAACGGACCAAGTTCGGCTGTTTTGATTTCCATTTGTTTTCCACCCGGCCTCCATTCGTATTCATCCAGGAAACGGAGAAGGGGGTCCATTAACTGCCTGCCTGAAGAAGTGATGCCCCCTCCAAGCACCACTGCCTGAGGTGACAAAATGTTTGCCAGGCCTGCAATGGCGATAGCCAGGGCCCTTACCGATTCAATCCAAATCCGCCGGGCATGCGCATTCCCTTCCGCTGCAGCCTTTACCAAATCGCTGGTGGTGACATATTTGCCGCCCGTTCTGGCTTTGACGGTGGAATCTCCGATCGCATCTTCCAGGCTGCCTGGCATGCCCGTGATGGATCGGAATGCACTGTGCATATCAACGCTTAAGTGGCCAAGGTGCCCTCCTACCTGATGATGGCCGGTAAACAATTTACCATGAATAAGTATACTTCCGCCTACCCCGGTACCCAGCGTCAGCATGATCGCATGCTCATATCCCCGCGCGGCGCCGATCCGGCTCTCTGCAACCATGGACGCATTGGCATCATTGAGGACCCTGGCCTGTTTACCGAGGAATTGGCTCCATTCCAATCCTTCAAGGCCTGGGAGCCGGCCGGGCATATAGTTGATGCGGGTGTTGCCTGAATCCGGGATGCCCGGGGCAGAAAGCCCAAGGCTCGAAATCCCGGGATGATTTTTCAACATGGAATCGAGCATTTTTTTTACTTCATCCATCCAGGATTTGGTCTTCCCATCATCCTTTGTGGGGCTTTGAAATTTTTCCACCACTTCAAAACCAGGGTCCAAAACGACCGCCTTTATATTGGATGCTCCTATATCAATGCCTGCAATCACGATTCAATAAAGACTTTATATGTTAATTGTATTATATTGACCATCAGACAATTGCCATCCTCCATCTACATGAATCACTTCCCCACTTATAAAAGAGGAAAGATCGGATAACAAAAACGCCGCGGTCCCGGAACAATCTTCCGGTTTACCCATTCTACCTCCGTCGAGTGGCTGTTTGGTTTTTATAAATGCCTGTATGGCCGGGTCCTCCTGGGCACGGATGGACATCCCGGTCGCGATCAGGCCCGGGGCAATGACATTTATCCGGATATTGGATTTGGCATAATAAGCCGCGATGGATTTTGAAAATCCTTCCACGCCGGCTTTAGCAGCAGCGTAGGCATGGGTTGAAAAAAAATGTGGAGAAGGCGAAGAGGCCAATACCGAACCCATATTCAATATAACCCCGGGTAAATGGGCATCCAACCAGTACCGGATGAGGGCCCTGTTGGAAAGCATCATGGATTTAAGGTTCAGGTTCATGGTATATTCCCACCCTTCCACGCTCAGAAGGTGAAGCGGACCATCACCGGCTTTCCTGCCAGATCCCCCGGCGATGTGATAAAGTCCATGGATTTGTCCCAGCGTGGCCTTTGCTTTGGAAAGCACGTTGTCCACGGAGCTTTCGCTTCCTGCATCGGCCTCCATATAGGTAAACGGTCCGGATGAAACAGGAAGGTCCTCCGGAGCCCCGAGTCCGCTCGCAAAAACGCTTGCTCCTTCGCGCAGGAAAACCAGTATGGCGGCCCTTCCAATCCCACCAGAGCCCCCCATGACCAGGATATTTTTATTTTTCAGCATCATAAACGGATGATTTCCACCCATCGGGACAACAGCGAGTTCAATAGGAATCCACTGGTGTGCCGAATGCTTAAAGATAGGATATTAAATGTTTCAGTTGAGATTCGCCTGGTCTTCCTGCTCGGCTTCCATTTTCTTCCGGTTTTTGTACCAGATATAACCCAACAGGCCAACCAAAAGGTAAGGCATTCCAAGCATATACAAAATGCCTGCGTTGATGGTGCGGCCCATCGTACCGCCGTCTTCCAGGTTTGATTCCAGGGACATCCGGCACATCGGACATTGTGCCAGGAGGGACTCCGCCACGAAGAGTAAAACAAAAGCCACCAGTACACCGGTCCATTTCATCGATCAAAGATACGCGGACGCTGCCAGAAAATCAGCTTACATGCAACTTCTTAACATCAGGTAAGCCAGAGGGCCGGACAAGGCAATATACAACCATAAAGGGAAGGTCCACCGGGCCAGTGCGCGGTGTTTTTCGATCTGGCCGGTAAATGCCCGGATGAAGGTAAATAACACCACCGGAAGGATCAGGCTGGCCAGGATCACATGTGTAATGAGAATAAAAAAATAAACATAGCGGATATTGCCCACATGGCAATAACGCGTCTCCGGAGTGGTCAGGTGATAAATGATGTAAGAAACCAGGAACAGGCCGGACAGGACCATGTTCAGGATCATAATCCTTTTATGCCAAAGAATTTTTTTATGTTTTACAAAATAATATGCGAGCATCAGGCCGAGGGCGGTAAGGGCATTCAGGGACGAATGCAGCGGGGCCAAGAACCGGAAATCAACCGCAGTATCAATATGAAAACGTCTCAGGGAGGCAACGACGAGCACGACGATCACTGAAAAAACGATGGCAATCCTGTTTAATTTTTTCGCAAGAGCCGGGTTGAATGCCGGGACCGGGGATTTTGGCATAGGCTGGGTTTAACGGTCGACCGTCAGTTTATTATTGATAATTCGTTGGTTGTATTGTTGTATGACTGCCTGCTGGAAACGGAGCACTTCGTTTTCCCGCTCAGCAGTCAGTTTGGTCCTGTTTTCGCCCAGGGACCAGGAACTCCGGATGTCGTATACTCCTGTGATCTTATTTCCGTCAAAAAGACTCAGTCGGTCGTTACGGTCAATGATCTGGTATTGTTCATTGTTGAAATGCAGGGCAAACGGACTCGCTTTTTCATCAAATATGCTGTTCCCAAAGGCAACGAAGGGCTGGTCAAAATGAAGATAATCCAGGATGGAAGGCATGATATCGGTTTGCTGGGTGACTTCCCTGTGCGTTTTTCGCAGCGGGTCACCGGGATTGAAATAAATGATCGGGATGGCAAAAGCACCCACCGGGCTGTTATACTTTTCAGACCAGGCCACGGTAGAATGGTCGGCGGTAATCACAAAGACGGTATTCCGGTACCAGGGTTTGGTGGAGGCGGCCTCAAAAAATTTACGCAGGGCCATATCGGTGTATGAAACGCAGGCATGCACGGGAAGCTTACCTTCCGGGAATACCCCCGCGTAGCGTGCGGGCACCTTAAACGGGTGATGAGAAGACAGGGTGAAACAAACCCCGAGGAATGGCGGGGTAAAGGTATCCAACTGGCGGCTGAAGTACTGCAGGAACTCCTCATCCCAGATGCCCCATATTCCGTCATAATCCGCATCATTTCCATACTCGTCCCTGCCATAATACTGATCGAAACCGGCAATTTTAGAAAAAGCCTGGAAACCCATTGAACTATTTGGAGCACCATGGAAAAAAGCGGAGCGGTAGCCTTTCGTTTTGAGAAGGGAAGCCAGGGAATTGATTTTATTCAGGCTGTTGTGGGACAAGACATAAGGCAGGACCAGGGAAGGAATGCCGGCCAGGATGGAAGGCATGGCGTCAATGGATTTGCGGCCATTGGCGAAAGCGTTGGTACAATACAGGCTTTCCTGCATCAGGCTATCCATGAAAGGGGTATATCCCTTGTATTTCCCATCTTCAAGGCCAGGATTCAGAAAACCGGAATGTTCGCGGGAAAGGCTTTCGATAATAAGGATAACCACATTTTTCGCCTGGAAGGGCAGGCTGTCGGCATAATGCTTAACGGGATTAAAAACCTGAACGGCCTCTGCTTCTGGCATATAAACCTTTTCCGGATAGGCTTTTTTATCAAAGGTCCGGATTAGGCTGAAAGGGGTATTCAGGACCAGAGGCATCAAATCAGGGCGACTCACATATTTGCCGGCATTGCTCAGGGTGATCGGCCGGGTAGAATGCAGAAACCCTCCCCGCATACCCGCGATACTCAGACCGGTCATGCCACTCAGCAGGACCAGGTGTACAAAACTAAACAACCAGGGATTGGGCAAAGAAGTGATATACAATGGAATCCTCCGGTACAGTTTATAAAACAGATAAAGAAGCCCTGCCGCAAGCAGAAAAACATAGCCGTTTTCTCCGGCGAAACTCATCATGATCTTCAATACATTCGATTCCCCGGCCCAATGGGCAAAATCGGCGGTGATCCGCTTAAGGTTGTACCTGAAGTAAAAAAAATCAACCGCATTGAGGATCAGGCAGATCCCGTTGACAGAAAGGAATGCGGCGTCGTAAATCCTCTGGTAGGATGGGTGACTGATCAGTTCCTTCACCGGGAATAAGGCCAGCAGGATAAACAGGATATTGGTATAAGCTATGGCCGACGTGTCAAAAAGAAGGCCACCAATGATGATTTCAGGCCATTCGTCAAGCGGAACAAAGCCAAAAGTCTTATAATTCAGGATATAAAAAATGACCCGGCAAAGCATATAAGCAGCGTATACCAGGCCCAGGCGGAGTGCAAGAGTATAAAGACTGTTTTTGGCAGAGCGTAGTCGCATCGGCAAAAACGTTATTTGCTGGTTACGAGGAAGGCAAGGTGTTCAACCAGTTTCCGGCGCTCAACCGGATCGGTGAGGTTATAAGAATTCAATATTTCCGATTTTTTATTTACGAGTACAAAAGTACAGGTATTCTGCTCGCCGGGCATAGGAAGCCGCTGATCCGGGAGAAGGAGCAGGATGTCTTGTTTTTTCCATTGCTCGATTTGCCGGGGAGGAAACCGTTGTTCAAAAGTGCTGTCGTTCAGGATCACAAACTGAATCTTTTCCTGCGCAAACTGGTCAATAAGGGCTCCGGTAAGTTCCGCATCGTCACAGGCGGAGCCGATTACCCGATAGTTGAATTCTCCACGGATCCGGCTTTCCAGTTCGCTTTCTAAACTTCCCTTTGGGCTTAATTCGACCAGGGATTGTTTCCTTAACCGGGATCCCTGGAAAGAATAATACAGGGATATGGCAGGTAAAGCAAGAAGGATGAAGAGGGAGATCCAGAAAGCCAGTTTGTTTTTTTTCACCCCACCCTCCTGTTTTGGAATCAATGGATTTCCTGGATATCCAGGGTTTCCGCGGGTTTTTTCTCACCCTGAGGCTGTATGGATGTCTTTACCTCTGTCTTGTTCTTTGTTCTTACATAATCCCTGTAGTTGAACCAGGCATTTCCTTCATTGAAAAAAGCAATCATGGCCCAGACCAGCAGCAGCATGGGCAGAAGGACGGCCAAAGCCAATCCTCTTACTTCATAACGCATGTGCATAAACTCGTATACAATAAAATAAGCCTTGTACATGCTCAGGCCGATCATCAACGGATACATGATGAATTTGGGAAGGTGGAAGCCGGAAATCACGTGGCCGTTGCCAAACAGGGCGATGAACACTTCGATCAGCGTGATGACCCCCAGCAGGATCAAACCCTTGAAAACGACCTTTTTGCTTTCTTCGTAACTGAGATGAGCTGACATATCTTTTTCTGTTGCTTTTTAGATTAATGAATTAAAGGATTGGTCTGAATTAAAGCAGGTAAAATACCAGGAACACAAATACCCAGACCAGGTCCACAAAGTGCCAGTAAAGGCCAATTTTTTCAACCATTTCATAACCGTTTTTCCTTGCCACATAGACCCCGCTTGCGGCATTGATGGCGATGATGGCCAGAAACAGCACTCCCGAAAAGACGTGAAAACCGTGAAAACCGGTGATAAAAAAGAACAGCGCGCCGAAGGCTTTTGGCCCGAAGGCAAGCTGTTTTACCTGGCCCGCATCAGGGCCTTCCGTGACCCGGTATTTGCGAAGATCCCATTCCCCGTCGTGTTTGTGTATCAGGTAAGAATCGCCCTTTTTGAAGGTCTCTTCCACGCCGTCTTTCATGACCGGGGTCCCGTCGGCATTGATGTACACTCCGGTTTCCATATGGCGGCTGAAGGGGTTACGATGGATGCTTACATGTTCTTTAGCAAGCAGGGTCGTCCATTCCCAGGCCTGGCAACTCAGGAAGGTGATCCCGCCCAGGATGGTCAGCAACATCCAGAAGACGACTCCTTTTTTGTTTTCCCGGTGGCCCTCCTGCACGGCGCGAACCATGGTGACCGAACTGATGATCAGCACAAAGGTCATAAAGGTCACAAAGATCAGCGGGGCCTTGCCGGAATAAAACGGAATGGTTTCAAACACATGGTCCGGCAGGGGCCAGGTAGGCATACTGAACCGGAGCGCTCCGTATGAAATCAGGAATCCGGAAAACGTAAACGCATCGGAGAGCAGGAAGTACCACATCATGAGCTTTCCATAGCTCGCCTTGAAGGGTTCTTTGCCTCCACCCCATAAATTACCCCCTTCCTGATGGGTGTGCTCTTCATGGACTCCGTCTTTGATTGTTTCTGTGGTCATGTATGCTGAATTATAAAATTATTGTTGAATGATCATAAACGATAAAAGATAAACCCAAAGCACATCGACGAAATGCCAGTAATGACAAACCAGTTCAAACCGGTGCCGCCTTTTCTCTGTGACTGCAAAGGGCAGGCCGAAGGCGTGGATTCCTGCAACCATCAGGGCCGCTATGCCACCCAGGATATGCGCCAGGTGAATGCCGGAAATCGCATAAAAAAAAGATCCCGAAGGATTGCCTTTCAATTCGATTCCATAGCTGTAAAGTTTAAGCCAACCCTGGTATTGAAGTACGGCAAAAGCCAGTCCAAGAACCAGCGTGCCTACCAGGAAGCCTTTGTATTTCAGCTCCAGGCCTTTTTTGTATGAAGTATAGGACAAATGAAGGGTCAGGCTGGAAATCAGTAAAACCAGGGTGCTGACGAAAAACAATTGGGGCAACTTATATTCCAGCCAGTTGCCGGCTCCCCGCCTGACCACATAAGCGCTGGTCAGGGAAGCAAACATCATGGCAATGCTGCCCATGGCCGCCCAGAGCGCGAATTTTTGCGGGTGGATGCCGAATCGGTTTACCGGTCTCGTCTGGGTTATAGCCATTTATCTGCCAATAACAGGATTTGGATAATCGGTAAATAAAACAAGGATGCAAACAACAGTCTCCTGGCCCTGGCCAGGTCGTTGTGTATAAAAAGGCCCCAGGCAGCCACGGCATATCCGAAAGCGGCAAGGCATAAACCCGCCACGGCGAAATTGCTCACTCCCGGATAAAACAAAAACATCAGGCTGATCGGGATAAGGAACAAAGCATAGATCATGCTGTACATACCAATACTGTGGTCCCTTTCCTTGGTAGGCAGGGGCATGATTTTGTAGCCCGCTTTCCTGTATTCGTCAAACCCAAGCCATCCTATGGACCAGAAATGCGGGAATTGCCAGAAAAACTGGATGCCAAATAAAGTAATGGACAGGAGCGTGAGCCGGCCTTCCACCGCAATGCAGCCAATCATGGCAGGTAAAGCGCCAGGTATGGCCCCGACGGCTACGGACAGCGGTGTGATCCGCTTCAGCGGAGTGTAAATAAATGCATAAAGAATAAGCGACGCGGCGCCTAAAACGGCAGTGAACAGATTAAAAAAAGCCAGCAAAAGGATGCCGGCAACGCCCATGACTCCTGCCCAGATCACGGCTTCTGTGACTTCCATACGCCCGGAGGGTATAGGCCGCCCCGCAGTACGGGTCATCATGGCGTCATAATCCCTTTCTATAATCTCGTTAAGGGCATTGGCCGATCCCGTGATCATGAATCCACCCAGGGCGAGCAGGACGACCTGAAACCACTGGATTTCACCGGCTGCGGCCATCAGATAACCGACAACAGAACTCAGCACTACAAAAAAGGTCAGTTTGTGCTTGACCAACTGCCCGAGGTCGTCGAGCTTGGCCCTGATGCCGTCAACCGCATAGGTAATGGTATTGGTATTGCCGGTATTTAAATCCATCGCGTTCGGATCAATTCGTGATTACGTGTTTATTTAATGGGATTCATCCTTTTCATCGGGCCCGATTGGAACATATTGAGGAATGAATTCCCTTTCGTCCTTATTGTAATCATAAGCCCAGCGCTGTACGGTGGGGATATTACCTACCCAGTTACCATGGCCGGGAACGATGGTTTCCGTAGTCCACTCCAGGGTATTGGCATTGTAAGGATTTCTGCTGGTCACTTTACGGCCTTTCCAGATGCTGTAGAAAAAATTGATGATAAACAAAATCTGGCAGGCAAATACAATGATCGCAGCGATGGTCATGAATTTATTGAGGGCACCGAAGTGCTTGAAAGCCTCGAAGGTATCAAAGCGGTAATACCGCCTGGGGACCCCTGCCATGCCAATATAATGCATCGGCCAGAAAATCGCGTAAGCCCCGATCATAGTACCCCAGAAATGGATTTTACCCAGGGTTTCATTCATAAACCGGCCAAACATCTTCGGATACCAGTGGTAAACCCCAGCGAACATGCCAAACATGGCCGCCACCCCCATCACAATATGAAAATGCGCAACAACAAAATAGGTATCGTGCTGCTGCACATCGATGGCCGAATTACCCAGGAAAATCCCGGTAAGCCCTCCGGAGATAAACATGCTCACAAAACCAATCCCATACAAGGCTGCCGTTGTAAGCCGGATATTGCCACCGTACAGGGTGGTCAGCCAGTTGAAGACCTTGACGGCCGAAGGCACCGCAATAATGAGGGTGAATATGACAAAGAAATTGGATATGAAGGGATTGACTCCGGACATAAACATATGGTGGGCCCATACAATGAAGGATAGGAAACCAATGGCCAGGATGGAATACACCATGAAACGATAACCGAAAATCGGGCGGCGGCTGTTCACCGATAACACTTCGGATACAATTCCCATGGCAGGCAGGATGATGATGTATACCTCAGGATGCCCAAGGAACCAGAACAAATGCTGGTAAAGAATCGGGCTGCCCCCTGCAAAATCCAGAGCCTGTCCTCCAACAAAGATCTCACTCAGATAAAAGCTCGTCCCCAGACTGCGGTCAAAAAACAGCAGCAGGAAACCGGAAACCAATACGGGGAAGGACAAAAGACCAAGGACCGCTGTAGTAAAAAATGCCCAGATGGGAAGAGGCAGCTTCCACATGCTCATTCCTTTGGTGCGAAGATTCAGAACCGTGGTAATATAATTGATGCCCCCCAACAGGACAGAAACTACAAATAAAGTCAGGCTTACCAGCCACATTGTCATACCCGTCCCTGAACCATCTGAAGCCTGCGGCAAGGCACTGAGCGGAGGATAAGCGGTCCAACCGCCTGAAAATGGCCCGGTGCTCAGGAAGAGCGATAAAAGCATCACGATGCTGGACATAAAGAAAAACCAGTAGGATAGCATATTTAAAAACGGGGAAGCCATGTCCCGGGCACCCACCTGGAGTGGAATCAAAAGGTTGCTAAAGGTACCGCTGAGGCCCGCCGTCAATACAAAGAATACAATGATCGTACCATGCATGGTGACCATGGCATAATAAAATTCAGGGCTGATGGTACCCACGCCGGCATCGTTGATGGTCACCCATCGGCCTATAAGGGGCCTGAGCCAGGCAAAGTTTTCTTCGGGGAATCCCAGTTGAAGGCGGAAAATCAGGGACATCAGGCCCCCGATTACGGCCCAGATCATGCCGGTGATCAAAAACTGCCTGGCAATGATCTTATGATCCATGCTGAAAATATACTTGCTGATGAAGCCGGATTGATATTTGTCGCCGTGGTGATGTTCGTGAAAATGATCATCAAAACCCTGCTCCTTGATCAACTGGTCGACATCGGGGAGATTCATTTTATTTTCCAATACTTCTGCCATTGGGTTGAAGTTTTAAATTTTGTTATTTAGATAAAATTCTCAATTCGGTTCTCCGGTTCTTTTGCCTTCCTGCTTCGGTATCGTTGGTATCCACCGGACGGGTCTGCCCGTAACCAACTGCTTTCATGCGTTCAGCCTGGATCCCCCGGCTGACCAGGTAATCCCTGACTGCGGCGGCACGTTTGTTGGACAGGTCCAGGTTGGAATCAGCATCGCCGGTATTGTCAGTATGACCGCTGAGTTCAATCGTCATGGTTGAATTGTTGACCATCAGCTCGATCAGGTTGTCGAGTTCATATTTGGAAAAAGAGGTCAGTTTATCGCTGCCGGTTTCAAACTGGATATTGTCAAGACGCAGGGCTTCTTTGCCGATCAGGTTGACATCCTTGATGATTTTATCCACATCACTGAAAAAGGCCGCCCTCCTGGCTTTAACTTCCACGTCCAGCAATTGACCTTTGAATGGGTCCTCGTCGCTGTTGCGGATGGAAGTCATGTAGGTGGATTTTTGACTGGCGAGCCAGGACTCGTATTCCTGTTCGGATACGATGCGCACCAGCCTCCTCATGGAATAGTGGCCGATGCCACACAGTTCCGCACACCCTAGTTCATAATTAAAGGTTTTCCAGAGGGGTTCACTGGCAGGGTCATTGGGATCCGAAGGGGCCTGGTATTCTTTGTACTGCCGGAGGCCTTCGCGAAATTCCTCTGTGGTTTTTACCGGAGTGAATACAAAATGTGTGGGAAGCCCGGGTACCGCGTCCATTTTGACCCGAAAATGCGGAAGGTAGAAGTTATGCAATACATCTTTGGACGTGATCCGTACCCTTACCTTTTTACCAACAGGAAGTACTATTTCGTCCGCATTAAAATCATCCAGGTTTTTGACGTCCGTCCAGTCTTGTCCCAGTCCGTTGAGCCCGGTGATTTTTTTATAGTTTTTGGTGCCCAGCTCACCGTCAGGGCCGGGATAGCGGATGTTCCAGGCAAACTGGTATCCGGTAGCTTCGATTTCGAGGGCATTGTCTTCAGGCCGGGTATCTGCCATGATGTCGTTCCAGGCGATGAGTCCGTTGGCCACCAGGATGACCAGGACGATGGAGGGCACGATGGACCACACCAGCTCCAGCTTGGTGCTGCCGGGGAAATATATCGCCTTGCGTCCGCGCTGGCTCCTGTATTTATAGGCATACCAGAAAAGAAGAACCTGGGTGACCACGAATACGATCCCGGTAAAGAATAAGGTGGTATTGAACAAACCATCGATGCTGCCCCCGTGTTCGGAAGCCGATTTGAGGGGGCCGTAACCCAGCATCCAGTTTTTGTAATAGAAGGCTGACACCACGCAGAATACAAGGAAGCCCACCATAAACAGGACCAGCAGTTTACCCGTGATATCGGTATTTTGATACTGGATGTCTTCTTCCCCCATGATCTTGGAGCGGAGATCACTCAACTTCCCGATCTGCACGACTACGATGGCCAGCAGGGCGAGTATTCCAAAAATGACTAAAGCGGTCATAATATATTTTACTTTTTATCTGATCACATCACGTGATGATGCAAACTTTCTGAATAATAAGGATCGTTTTTCGGTACCAGCGGGGCTTTCCCCATTTCCCGGAATACGAACAACAGGAAACCTGCCAGGAAACCAATCATCACCCCAAGGTCCAGCAAGCCAGGCAGCGTAAATCCGGCAACAAAACCGGATGCGCCATGACCGTTGTCCCCATGGCTCTCAGCTGGGGCATGGGCTGCTGCACTCGTTTCATGAGCCGGCTCTGCCGCCGCATGGGCAGTATCCTGAATTTGTCCTGCGACTGAACCGGTATGGCCGGTATCCGCTGCAGGAACTGCATGGATGTTCTCTTCCTGGCTCACTTCCATAGGCTTTGTTTCCAGGGGCTCCAGTGCCCCCACACTGGTACGGTGTTCCATCAGTTCAATGGAGGTATGCAGTGCACCTGGTTTTACCATCTGGAAATAGTCGATCCAGTGGCCAAAAAACACCAGGATGGCCACCAGCACCAGGGTGCCGGTCTTCCTCTTGGTATCGTTTCTCATCAGGATCAGGAAAGGCAGAAGGAAATTCAGCACGAGATTGGCATAAAAAAGGACTTTGTAATGGTCAAACCTGGTCCTGAAATAAATCGTTTCTTCACCGATGTTGCCATACCAGATCAGCATATATTGCGAAAACCAGAGATAAGTCCAGAAAATGGAGAAGGCAAAAGTGTATTTGCCCAGGTCATGTAGGTGCTCGGCAGTCACTTCCGTCAGATAACCTTTGGACTTGACATAGAGAATAATGCCGATGGTCAGGGCCAGCATGGCCACAAAAACCGAAGCGGAACTGTACCAGGCAAACATGGTGCTGTACCAGTGTGCGTCGAGGGACATCAGCCACAACCAGAAAAAGGCCGCGCTCATAAATCCGATGAGGGGAAGCGCGATCGATGAAAAATGCCTCAACCGCTTGTGGTGTGTAAACGAGGCATCCCCCTTTACATCCTCATCCAGCGAAATGGACCTGATTTTTTTGGCCAGGTATATCCAGACGCCCAGGGCAAGCAGCGTAAAGAAGGTAAAAAAGTTTTTATTTAGAAATCCGGATTTTCCAATGATGATTTTGTCCGAGGATGCTGTCGCGGCATCATTCCAGTGATAAAGATGATGATAACCCATGTATAAGCCTCCGGCCAGGATTAACAGGAGGACCAGGGAAACGACTAAAAACTGGGCATAGGCTTCCCAGATCCGTTTGAAACCAACAAACCAGCCTCCGAAGGCCACCACGCCGGCGGAGTATTTGAAAAGTGCGAATAATGCAATTCCGGTAAAGAACAGGGTATTTAATAGAATATTGGTCCAAAACCGGGTATGGAACTGGTCGTCATTGAAAAAAACAAATAACAAAGAAAGAACACCCAGTCCCACCCCGGATAACAATACGGTCCGGGCGGTGGAGGACAGCTCAAAACGCTGGCTGGATGTCTGTGCACTCGATGTATGATGAAGCTCTGCCATGTCTGGTCGTTATAAGGTCAATGTTTTGGATTGGTTTCGTGATCGGCCATCGCGGGATGTGGTTCTGCAGGCGCCCATTTGCTTCCGGGGATATCCGCGGTGGTGAAGGTATTGGCCTGTTCGTCGTATTGTAATTTTTTGTCTTTGGCCTGGAGGGATCGGATATAGTGGATCACCTGCCATCTTTCCTCATAAGAAAGTTTATCGGCATAACTTCCCATCATATTCCGGCCGTACATGATGGCATGGTAGAACCGTCCGTTGGTTGAATTGTAAAAAGTGTCCTGTTTGAAGTTAGCCGGCGCTACCGGGTATTTGCCTCCATCCCTGGCCAGGTATCCCCCGCCATCGGCTTTTTCTCCATGGCAAATGCCACAATTGATGTCATACAATTTTTTGCCCCGGGCAAGGCCTTTTTCAGTGATCGGGAATGGATTGGTGATGATTTCACGGGCCGCCCTCGCCCTTTCGTCTTCAGTATCGCCGTAATAATAGGGTACGGAACCATTCGGTATCATGCCTGCTCCTGAGGCGGTCATGCCAACGTACCCGCGGGCGATGGTTCCTTTTACCGGCAGGCGGGGCATTGCGAATTTTTTATATTCTTGCTCAGTTCCCCAGCGGTTAAAATAATAATATGAGTAAAAATTCGCCTCATACCCTACCGGATGAACCATGTCAGGCATGAATTCATGTCCGGTTCGGTTTCCTCCGGCCGGAGAACAGGCCATCATCAGGCTCAATCCGGCGACTAAAAGGGATATGTACAGATATTTCTTCATAATTTACAACACTTTAGTATTTACCTCGGCGGCACCGGTCGACCGGAAAAATTCATTCACTTTTCCGGAGTCATCGAGGGAGGCTTTATTAAATGCAATACAAAATTTGTCATCGGTGATGCGCTCATCCAGCACTTTATTGGTGATGCCCGGTCCAAGTCCGCAAACAATATAAAAGGTAATGGTCATCCCCCAGGCAGCAAACAAGACCGTCATCTCAAAAGTGATCGGAATGAAGGCCGGTACGGACCAATGGGGCTTGCCCCCGAATATGATCGGCCAGTCCTTGGTAAAAATCCAGGTCATGCCCAGGAAACCTGTCAGTAATCCAAGGAGACCATAAACAAATCCTCCGGCGTGCAACCTCGATTCAGCCAGATGAAGCTCAGGGTCCAGCCCGTGAACCGGGAAAGGGCTGAACACATCCATGATGGGCAAGTGCATCGCATTGGCCTGTTTCACGGCTTTGAGCAAATCCTCTTCATCGTTGTACAGTCCGTAAATGACTTCTTTATGTGATGACATGTTAATCGGTTTCTTTTTTATTTACAATTAATGGTGGCCTGCTGTTTCATGATGAACCGGAGGATGAAGGGCTGCATCGCGGGCGTACGCATTGTTTTTCTCTACATACTGGTCACCGGCAGCTTTCAGGATATGTTTGACCTCAGCAATAGCCACTACCGGGGCGAGCCGGACAAAGATGAGGTAGCTGGTAAAAAATATGCCCAGGGTTCCGATGAATATCCCGATTTCCACCCAGGTTGGAGAATAAAGGCTCCAGCTGGAGGGGAGGTAATCCCTTGCCAGCGTAGTGGCGATGATCACAAAGCGCTCAAACCACATCCCGATGTTGACAAAAATCGACATGAGAAAGGTCCAGTAAATGCTTCTTCTGAATTTTTTAATCCAGAACAATTGAGGAGAGATCACGTTGCAGGCCATCATGCCGAAATAAGACCACCAGTAAGGGCCCAATGCACGGTTGAAGAATGCAAATTGTTCATAAACATACCCGGAATACCAGGCAATGAATAATTCCGTGAGATAAGCTACTCCGACGATTGATCCCGTCAGCAGGATCACCTTGTTCATCGATTCGATGTGATTAATGGTGATGTAGTCTTCCAGTTTAAGGACCTTCCGGGTCATCAGCATCAGGGTCTGCACCATGGCAAATCCAGAGAAAATGGCTCCGGCAACGAAATAGGGCGGGAAGATGGTGGTATGCCAGCCGGGAATCACGGAGGTGGCAAAGTCAAAGCTCACTATGGTATGTACAGAAAGTACCAGCGGGGTGGATATCCCTGCAAGCACCAGGGACAAAGCTTCCCAGCGCTGCCAGTGTTTAGCCGAGCCGGTCCATCCGAAAGAGAGGAAATTATAGAGCTTTTTCCTAAATCCTTTGGCGCGGTCCCGGACCGTAGCGAAATCGGGTACAAGGCCGGTGTACCAAAATAAAAGCGAAACGGAAAAATAAGTCGATATGGCGAAGAGGTCCCAAAGCAGGGGTGAATTGAAATTGGGCCACAGCGGGCCACGGGTGTTGGGATAAGGGAAGAAAAAATAAACCACCCATATCCGTCCCACGTGAATACCGGGGAAAAGGGCGGCGCATATCACGGCGAATATCGTCATGGCTTCCGCGGCGCGGTTTACACCGGTACGCCATTTCTGCCTGAAAAGAAGAAGAATGGCTGAAATCAGGGTCCCGGCATGCCCGATACCGATCCACCACACGAAGTTGGTAATATCCCAGCCCCATCCGATGGTCCGGTTGAGGTTCCAACTTCCTATACCGACCCATATGGTCCATATGATACAGAATAGACCGAAGGACAAGGCCCCCCCGGCGACGATGAAGGCCATGACCCAGGCTAAACTGGGGGCCCGCTCAGTCGCTGCACACAGATCTTCCGTGATCTGGTGGTAGGTCTTACCTCCGCGTACCAATGGTTCCCGAAATGGAGAAACTACAACGCTCATATCATTTTCTTTATATGCTGCTTAATAATAAGTTCATTTTAATCACGCTTCTATGCTTTCATCCCGGTTGACAATCCTGGATTTGTAAGTCACAGCAGGCCTGGTGTTGACTTCTTCCAGTACCTGGAAATTTAATGGATTGTTCGCCAGCTGGTGCACGGATGAGGATGAATTATTGATGTCTCCAAACGTGATGGCCCCGGTAGGACAGGCAGTCTGGCAGGCCGTTTTTACATCGGCATCTTCCAGCATTCTTCCCGCTTTTTTTGCATTGAGTTTGCCTTCCTGGATACGCTGGGTGCAGAAGCTGCATTTTTCAATCACCCCTCTTGCGCGGACGGTCACATCGGGGTTGAGCACCATCCGGGTAAGGTTGTCGGACATGAAAGGGGAATCTTCGCCTTCCACCAAGGCCGGCTCGTTGATAGGCCAAAGGTCAGCTTTCATATAATCCAGCCAGTTGAAGCGGCGCACTTTATACGGACAGTTGTTGGCGCAATACCTCGTGCCCACACAGCGGTTGTAAATCATCTGGTTGATGCCTTCGCTGTTATGGTTGGTGGCATTCACCGGGCATACGTTTTCACAAGGCGCGTTGTGGCAATGCTGACACATCAGGGGCTGGAAAACGACATTCGGATTCGCTGCATCGCCATAGTAATAGCGGTCAACCCGCAGCCAGGTCATTTCATGATGCCTGCTTACCTCCCGTTTACCGACAACGGGCACATTGTTTTCAGCCATACAGGCCACTGCACAGGCACCACAACCGGTGCAGGCATTGAGATCAATGTGCATATGCCAGGAATGGCCCCGTGCATAAATATCGGAGTAGTCCGGATAGAGGGTTTGTTCATTGAGATGCTGGAATTCGGCCCTTTCCTCATGAAGTTCTGAGGCAAAGGATTCCAGGTCGCTTAAATTGGCCCGGCGGATCACGGACCGCTCTACGATGGAACCCTGGAAGCCCTGTTTGGCCAGGCCGAAATAAGTAAAGAAAACCGTAGCGGCTTCATCGGCATTGATTTTCTGGCCTGACTTTTTATCGATATCCTGTACCCCCATGGTGTGGTGGTATTGTACACAGGCCAGGTTTTCTTCCTTGCGGCTTTTCACTGGATTGGAGGCTACCGTATTATAATATTGGGTAAGCCCGCCAGCCTGCTGGCAAAAGGCAAAGGCATTGGTTCCTGTATTTTTACCGGCTGCTCCGGTGATTGTCCTGCCATATCCCAGGCCGAGGGCCATGGTGCCGGAAGGCTGTCCGAATTGCTGGATGGAGGCGGTTTCAACTGAAACATTTCCAACGGTTAAGGTTACAAATTCTCCATTTTCAAGTCCGAAAGCCCCCTGGAATTTATTGACACCGTCAAACATCACTGGTACGGCCAGGTAATTTCCCCAAACACAGCGGGTTACCGGGTCAGGCATTTCCTGGAGCCAGGGATTGTTGGCATGTTGGCCCGCACCCATATTCACGGTTTCAAAAAGGGTGATTTCCTGCTCGGAAGTGGATGGTTGGCTTATTTTTAATGAAGCCGGATCAATTGCAGCAGGGGCAACGACTGCCAGTTCAGTTGCCGAATAATGGAATACCCCGTCATGAAGCGCCTTATCCCAGGATGCACCACTAAGGTAATTTTGCAACCAATTAGACTTAAGATACTCATAATAAGGAGCATCCGACTTCCAATTCACCTTTTCAGATGCAGCCCATTTAAGAAGGCTGAGTTCGCCTTGGCGGGTATTAAATAACGGGGATATTGAAGGTTGGATCAGGCTGAGATGGCCACGTTTGGCTTCGGCATCGCCCCAGGACTCAAGCAGGTGGTGGTTCGGAGCAATAAAATTGCAGAGGCTGGCTGTTTCATTGAGGGTTCCGGATAATGATATTCGGGTATTGACCTTTGCGAAAGCCTTGGCAAAAGCTTCGGCTGCAGGGTAATCATAGGCCGGGTTGGCGTGGTCAATGATAATGACCGCGTCTACCTGACCCCCGTCCATGTCGGCTACCAGTCTTGCGAGGTCGGTTTCATTGCCCTGCCTTTGATAAGAAGGGGTATTCAGGTCAACGGTGGTGCCAATATTCCCCAGGGATTCATTGATTTTATTTACCAGAATTTGTTCGTCCCGGTTGTTTGATCCTGCTACCACCAGGCTCGCTCCTTTGTCGGCAATGAGCTGATCGGCGACTTTGGCAAGGGCGGCGGCAGCCTTTTCCGACAGGGGCGGGCTTATTATGGAAGCACCCCCTGTTTTTGCCGCAATGGCGTTGTAAAGAAAAGCAATCGCAGCCCCCTGTTCTGAAGGACGGATCTGGATCCGGTGGTCCGCATTGGAACCCGTGAGCGACATATAACTTTCCACCTGGAAGTGCCTCGACATTTTAGCCCCGCTGACCTCGCTGATCTTTCTGTTTTTGGCATACTGCCTGGAGTATTCGATCGGTGAAATCCAGGTCCCCAGGAAATCCGCATTGATGCCTACAATAGTCCTGGCTTTGTCAAAATGGTAGGAAGGAATTATTTTCTGGCCGAAACTTGCTTCATTGGCCAGCAGGATGGCTGCACTGGAAATGGGATCATAACTCACCACTTCAGTATTCGGAAATTTAACTTTAAAATCTGCGATTGCTTTTTTGGTGGTCGGCGATAAAATGGTATTTGAAAGGATTCTGACCCTTGATGCGGCTGTCATACGAACGGTCACTCTCTGGTCCAGGTTGTCCCAGGAAGAGGATTCCCAGGCTTGTTCACCTTTGAGCATGGGGCCCTGAATACGGTGGGTGTCATACAGGGAAAGGACCAGGGCCTGCACCCTTGCGGAGGTCCCCCCTGCCGTGACCGGACAAAGGGTGTTTCCTTCAATTTTGATGGGCCGGCCTTCCCGGGTTTTTACCAAAATACCGCAATAATCACCTCCATCCACATAAGAAGATGCGTAATAATTGGCGATACCGGGAACCAGGGAGTCCGGTTTGTTCAGATAAGGAAGAGCCCGGCGAACCGGTGTTTTACAACTGGCAGCCAGGGCGGCCGTGCCTACACTGAATCCCATGATCCGGAGAAAATCCCTCCGGTTGGATTGCAGACTTCCAGAATCCTCGGTTTCCGGGGTCTCGTCGGGTCGGATCCGGGATTGTCCATCTGCTTGCTGGATGTAGGCTATGTCCTGGTTCAGATCCTTGTTACCTATCCAAATTCCGGCATTCTTGTCTTTCATACTGCTATGATTGGTATTATATATGTATTAAATCCTCGTTTTGATTAATAATGGCATTTCTGGCATTCCAGGCCACCGATGTCTTCTACCGTAACGGTCTTCCTGGATCCGTCTTTAAGAGCCTGGTGGTATTTTTCATACTTGCCAAGATAATAGTCATTGGAACTAAAACTTTTAACCTCGGTCTCCCTGTGGCAATTCACGCACCAGCCCATCGACAGGGTGGCGTATTGCCTGACTTCCTCCATATTTTCAACTTTACCATGGCAGGTCTGGCAGGCCACTTCACCGACAGCAACGTGCTGGGAATGATTAAAATATACATGGTCGGGAAGGTTGTGGATCCGGATCCACTCCACGGGGCCCTGTATTTTGGGTTTGGTGGGATTGGTCAGGCTGTTTTTGATCCCGCGCCACTGATCGTTCATCAGCCTCTCCCCTTCAGCGTCCATGGCTTTGAGTTCCTTGTCCGTCATATGGTTGTCACCAATCCATTTTTTGAAGATCACTTCAATATCTTTTTCAGCCATGTTTTCATAATCCGGGATGTATTGGCCGGTATTGGGATTGAAGCCCACGGAGGCAAATATTTTGGTAATTTCTGCAGTACCATACTGAGTGCCCTTGACAATGGCTTTATGGCAGTTCATGCAGGTGTTCATGGCCGGAATGACGGCATGCTTGCTTCTTCTGGCTCCGTCGTGACAAAACTGGCAGTCAATTTTATTGAGCCCGGAGTGGGTCGCATGTGAAAACTTGATGGGTTGCTCGGGCTGATAGTTTTGCTGCCGGCCAAAAGCGATTCCATTTTTGGTGGTGGTATAGCCGGCGAGGATCACGGCCAGGACGATCAGGGCGGTGATCATGGATTTGCTCGTCAACGATTCCCAAACCGTTTTTTGCG
>CAYOPD010000002.1:0-39415 GCA_964405735.1 uncultured Saprospiraceae bacterium
TAGTATCTTTGAGGCATGATTATCAGATCGAGGGCACCCCTGCGCATTGGGCTGGCCGGCGGGGGCACAGATGTATCGCCTTATTCCGATCTCTATGGTGGGGCTATACTGAATGCGACGATCAGCATTTTTGCCCATGCCACCATCCTTCCGGCCAAAGACAACCGCATCCGGATAGAATCCCTGGACCTTGAAGAAACCCTTGACCTCCGGAAAACCAGGAAGCTGGAAATCGACGGCAAGCTGGATCTGATCAAAGGAACCCATAACCATATCTTTAAAAACCATAAAGGCAATCTGCCTTCTTACGGAATCAGTACCTATGTGGATGTGCCCAAAGGTTCCGGCCTGGGCGCTTCATCCACCCTTACGGTAGCCATTGCGGCCGCCTACGGCGAATGGCTGAAACTGCCTATGGGTGAATACGATCTCGCTCGCACCGCTTACCAGATCGAAAGGCACGATCTCAAAATTGCAGGAGGCAAACAGGATCAGTACGCGGCCACTTTCGGTGGATTCAATTTCATGGAGTTCTACAAAGACGATAAAGTGATTGTAAATCCGCTTCGTGTTCGCCCGGAATACATCCACGAACTTGAATTGAACATTCTGTTGTATTACACGGGCACCTCCCGGTTGTCTTCCACCATTATTGAAAAACAGGCTTCCAACTTCACCATCAAAAAAGAGCAGTCCCTGGACGCCGCCCACAAATTGAAAGAACAGGCCATCCTCATGAAAGAAGCCCTGCTCACCGGCCGTTTGAATGAAATCGGGGCTTTGCTCGACTATGGCTGGCAACAAAAAAAGAAAACCGCGTCCGGCATATCCAATCCCATGATCGATGAGATATACGAACAAGCCCTGAAACACGGGGCCACCGGAGGAAAAATCTCCGGTGCCGGCGGAGGAGGCTTTCTGATGCTTTATGCACCGGGAAATTCAAGGTATAAAATCATACGCGCCCTTGAACCCCTGGGAGGAGTATTCAAACCATTCAACTTTATGCAGCAGGGAATCACCACCTGGACCATCAACCACCATTAAATCATGTTTGAGGAAAAAATCATTCAAACCATACAACAAAGCATCCGGGTTAAAAATGAGATTTGCCAAAACCAGCTGCTGATTGGCAAAATCAGCCAGGCTGCCGAGGCCTGTATTGAAACCTTTCAACGGGGTGGCAAGGTCCTGTTTTGCGGCAATGGAGGCAGCGCGGCGGATGCCCAGCACCTGGCTGCCGAGTTTTCCGGCCGCTTTTACAAAGACCGTCCTCCCTTGTTTTCGGAAGCCCTTCACGTCAATACGTCCTACCTGACTGCTGTTGGAAATGATTACGGTTTTGATCAGGTGTATTCAAGGATTATAAAAGGTATCGGAAAAAGCGGAGATATCCTGGTCGGGCTGAGCACCTCCGGCAATTCACTGAACATCCTTAACGCCTTTGAAGCGGCACATGACCGCGGCATGACCTGTATCGGATTCACAGGAGCCACCGGGGGCAAGATGGCGGCCCTCACTGACCTGCTTATCAATATTCCTTCCACGGATACTCCCCGGATCCAGGAATGCCATATCACCCTGGGGCATATCCTGTGTGAGCTGGTTGAAAAATCCTTATTCCCCTGATGATCGCTATCGTCCTGGCAGGTGGTTTAGGTACCCGGCTACGCCCGGTCACCGGGGATCGAATGCCAAAAGCTATGGTTCCGGTACAGGGTAAACCATTTTTACATTGGCAACTGAATTATTTAAAAAAACAGGGAATCAAAAAAATAATCCTGGCGGTTTCTTTCCATGCCGGCCAGGTAAGCGATTATTTTGGTTCTGATTTCCAGGGACTCCCCCTGGAATACTCTGTGGAAAAACAACCCCTGGGTACAGGAGGGGCAACGAGGAAGGCCATGGAGCTTTCCGGCAACAAACCTGTATTTGTCTGTAACGGAGACACCTGGTTCCGGGTGAACCTGGAACGCATGAAACAAATTCATAGTCAGGCGGGGAATGCAGTCACCCTCGCCCTGAAGAAAATGAACCGGTTTAACCGGTACGGATCGGTCAACCTGGGACACCAGGACCGGATCATCCATTTTGAAGAAAAAAAATGGCTCGAGACCGGTTATATCAACGGGGGGATTTATTATTTCAAACCGGCTCAGCTCAGGGATTTTCCATCGGATGCAGCCTTCTCTCTGGAAAAGGATTTTTTCGAAAAGAAAGTGAACAAGATTAAAATCGGAGGATACCGCTCCCGCGCAACTTTTATCGATATTGGCATTCCCGAAGACTACCACATCATCCAATCCCTGAATCTGCAATGAACAAACGAAACAATCCGGCCAGGGCCCTATTCCTGGACCGGGATGGGGTAATCAACAGGAGGATACCGGGGGATTATGTAAAAACCTGGAATGAATTTGATTTCCTGCCCGGAGTGCTCCAGGCTTTAAGGATGCTGCGCCCCTGCTATAACCCAATCCTGGTGGTCACCAATCAGCAGGGCATCGGCAAGGGCATCATGACAAAAGCCGACCTTACCGGAATCCACCGCCATATGAAAAAAATCATCCGTAAAAATGGAGGGCATATTGACCGGATTTATTATTGCCCTGACATGGAGTCCGGACAGCCCAACTGCCGCAAACCCGGTATAAAGATGGGGATGCAGGCCAAAGCCGACTTTCCGGAAATCCATTTTGAAGAATCGGTGATGGTGGGTGATTCGGCCTCGGACCTGCTATTTGGTCGAAGCCTGGGCATGACCACCATACTCCTTGGGGAAAACCAATCTGAAGTGAAGGAACAGGCTGATTATGCCTTCCGGGACCTCATGGACTTTTACCTTAACTTTGTTAATAAATGAATCGTACACATATCACTTCCGGTGCCAGATGGGAAGACCTTGTTGGTTATAGCCGGGCCATACGGATCGGGGACTGGATTGAAGTATCCGGCACCACTGCCATGATAGATGGACAACTGGTAGGCAAGGATGACCTCTACCTGCAGACCAGGACTTGTCTTGAAATCATTGAAACGGCATTGCAGCGTGCCGGCTCTTCCATGAAGGACGTCATACGGACCCGGATCTATGTGACGGATATCTCGAGATGGGAAGAAGCCGGAAAGGCCCATGGAGAGTTTTTCGGAAACATAAAACCGGCGACGGCCATGGTTCAGGTTGCTGCCCTTATTGATCCGGATATGCTGGTGGAGATTGAGGCTACTGCATGGGCAAGTCCGGGGAACAAAGATCCCGGCACCGGCGTTTAGACCTAACCCATGTACCTGGTTAAAGAAATATTCTATACCCTGCAAGGTGAGGGTGTGCATACCGGCCGGCCGGCGGTATTCCTGCGTTTTGCCGGATGCAACCTCTGGAACGGGCTCGAGTCACACCGCGCTTCTGCCATTTGTAAATTCTGTGATACGGATTTTGTAGGACTGGATGGGCTTCATGGAGGCAAATACGACGCCGAAGGCCTGGTCGAAATGATTCTTTCACTCTGGCCGGATCCGGCGACCCCCATCTACCTGGTTTGCACCGGTGGAGAGCCGGCCTTGCAAATGGACCAACCGCTGGTGGATGCACTTCATCGGGCCGGGATCATCATAGCCATAGAGACCAACGGTACCCTGGCCCTTCCGGAGGGCATCGACTGGATTTGTGTAAGCCCCAAATCAAATACGGCGCTCGCGCTCACAGGGGGGAATGAACTGAAACTGGTTTATCCGCAGGAAGATGCCTTACCGGAACAGTTTGAACACCTGGATTTTGAACATTTCAGCCTCCAACCCATGGATGGACCCCAGGTAAAAATCAATACGTCAAAATGCCTCGAATATTGCCGGAACCACCCCAGGTGGAAACTGAGCTTGCAGACCCACAAAATTTTGGAAATACCCTGAAGGTGGATGGCGGTGGGCGAATTTGAAACACTGAATACCTCTTTGTCAACCCGGTAACAAACCTCTGGTATCCTTAAACCGGAACTAAGTTTGGACAGAAATTGTACTACTTACATGTCGATATATAAGGATATTGGTCGAATTTTATTTAAAGGCGGGAAGCAGGCCTATAATTTTAGCAAAAAAATGAATTCCAGCATGGACAACAGTAAAAACAATAAAAATGATCTGGCCCAGGAAATTGTAAAAACCCATCTATTACTGGCAGTGGGCGGAGGCCTTATCCCGGTACCCCTGGTGGATTTTGCAGCCGTCACCGGAGTTCAGATCAATATGATTCGTTCCCTGGCGAAACTTTACGGCGTCGATTTTAATGAACAAATAGGTAAGAGCATAGTCTCCTCCCTGGTCGGAACTTCGCTGGCAAGACTGGCAGCGTCAGCCGTGAAAGCCATTCCCCTGATCGGTTCTATTCTTGGAGCGGCATCCATGTCCGTACTGTCCGGTGCGAGTACATACGCGGTCGGGCAAGTGTTTATTCAGCATTTTGGCAAAGGGGGCACGCTCGACGATTTTAATCCGGAACAGGCCAAATCCAAATACCAGGAAGAGTTCGAAAGAGGTAAAGAATTCAGCATCCGTACCGAAAAGGAACAAAAGTCGGGTTCCTCCCAATCCCGGGATGATATTTTTGCAGCCCTTGAACGGCTGAATGAACTCAAAAACCGGGGAGTCCTTTCTGAAGAAGAATACAACAGTCAGAAAGAAAAACTGCTCGGAAGGATTTAATGGAGCTCACACTTTGATATGCAATTAAAGGCCTGAGGGGCAATGCCTGAAGGGCCGACATTACCCAGCATTGGGCGAGCCTGCCTAATGCCGGGAATTGGAATAACCTTATTCGCCCTGAAAGGGAATCATTTATTCATATGCCAATCTTTTTTATCAGAACCAGGATCGTTAATACGTTTAAGAAGTGGATTTAAGGGTGGGGGGAATAGTGGCAGGGACAATAAATTAATGATGCCCAGATAAACGATCTTTTGTTCTAAACCACATCTGGGTCCCGCCCTTCCTGTTTACAATATTCAATCAGTTCTTTATAAACAGGGTATTCACGGAGAATTTCCTCATTTCCGATGATGATCATTTGTTGTCTGGCTCTCGTCAGGGCTACATTGAGTTTGCGGTCCACTCCATCATCCGAGAGGGAGATCATGTTTTGAATCTGGCTGAACCGGTTGGTGCACAGGGAGAAGATGATGATATCCCTGGCCCCGCCCTGGTATCGTTCCACGGTATCAATCGTGAGTTGATCCGGATCCATTTCATGATCCTGCAAAGTCTTTCGAATCTGGGCGATCTGTGCCCGGTAAGGAGTGATCACCCCAATGGAATGGGCATGGAGGCTCAGGCCATTATAAGAATAGAGCCGCCGGATAGACTGAATGCAATCAACCACAAGGTCCGCTTCCATCCGGTTTATTTTTGATTTTCCCTGATTGTCTGTTGGGGCGGACAGATACAACATCCTTTTCCGGGCGATATCCAGGATGAGTCCCTGCCAGAACGGATCTGTTTTGTAGGCCAATGCTTGTTCGAGTTCGCGCCTGACATCCGGCTGTTGAAGGACACGAAGCGCATCATCATAAAAATGGCGGCTGGGAAACTGCATGATGGAGCGGTGCATCCGGCCCTGTTCACGGAGAATATCAAAAGACCAGGTCCATTGATTTGATTTGCAGGTGTTCATCATTCGTTCAAAAAGGGAATTACGCAGGTTGACCAGGCCGATCTCTTTCAATTCAGGGCTTTGTACGGCGCTATCGTCCCTGCGCTGAACCACTACTGCCGGCAATTGCCTGTGATCGCCGATTAAAACCCATTTTTTCACCCTGGGCAGGATACCTGCAAGCATGGGTTCAAGGATCTGGGAGGCTTCATCTACGATGACCCAGTCAAACTTTTTGAGTTGGAAAAGTTCCGGTTTGCCGTTGATGCTGGTCAGGGTTCCGGTGACGATTCGGTGGCTTTCGATCAATTGTTTAAACTCCGATCTCCTTTCCAGTCCGCTGGCCTGTTCATCCAGAAAATGTTTCCAGAATTTTTTCAGGGCGGTATGACGGGCCCCTATTCGCAGAAAATCAAGGGAGGCGGATTCCAGCGCTTCACAGATTTCATCCACCGCCCGGTTGGTATAGGCGAGCAGTAGGATGGATTCATTGGTTTGGGTAAAAAGGTGCTGGCTCAGCGACCGGAGCATGATGCTCGTCTTACCCGTACCCGGTGGTCCCCAGAGGAGAAAATAATCCCGGGTTTTTATAATCTTTTGCAGAATGGTTTTTTGTTCCTCGTTGAGGTCCTGGGGCAAGTCGATATCCTCTTGCCGACCTTCGGGAATGCCCGGGGGACGCTGGCCAAAAAGGAGTTGCCTTTTTTCCTGATCCCCGGTGAGAAATTCAAAAAGGTTGCGATATAAAATATGAAAGCTGCTATCGATCAGATCATGCTCCAGGTTCCAGTATTTCCATTCTGAAAAAATATTTTTCCGGCGCTGTTTGTTCCGGAGCCGGATCACCAGCTGGTTTGCCCTGATATCGATGATGGAACATTTGAAGATCTGGTGCTCGAGGGCGGAAGCCCCGGACCAGGTATGGGGATACAATACACCGATGTCCCCTTGTCTGAAATTAGCCAGTTCATTGGATTCCGAGGTACGTTCGAAGGTCAGAAATTCATCCTCTTCCCGGATCTCTCCGGCTTTGAAGACCAGGTGGCTGAGGATGGCAAAATTATCCTCTTTCTCCAGACGGTTGTTCAGCCATAGGGAAGCCATGCCATTGTTTGATTCATCACTGTGTTCTCCCACCTTCGCCAGGTGATGTTCGCGCGCTATGAATCCGGTAAATTCCATGAGATAGGCTTTTTCCAGCCCCGTCAGGGATTGGTATGCCGTTTCAAATCCCTGAAGGTCATTGGCGATAAACCCTTGCGGGTATGGCAAGAGCGCCGGCCGCAATTGTTCGAACATTCCTGCCAGTTCTTCACTCCTGCTGAGCCTGAGTTCCAGGATCACCAGTTCGTTGCGTACGGCAATCGCTTCGATCTGCTGGGCTTTGACCGGTGGGGCAAAACGCAACGATTTCTGGTCCTGTTGGGAGTAGAGAATATAACTGGACAGGCGGGTCTTGTTTTTGAAAACGCTCCGGATGAGCAGATCGTATAACAAGGTCTGGATATAATTGTTTGGGTTGATTCCGTATGCGTTGGTCTTATAGGGTTTGGAGCTTTTAAGTTCAACGATATGGGCCAGGTTTCTTTCCGGGGTCTCGTGGTAAAGGTCCAGCCGGCCTTGCAAACCGTAGATCGCCGATATGAAGGTGGGTTCCAGGAATACCCCTTCCGCGGTAATGCCGATCTGGCTGAATTCTTCACGGGTGACGCGCCGGAGGTTATTAAAATGGGTTCTCGCTTTGACATTGAGATCGATTACTTCCCGGTCTTCCAATACCGTGCATTCCAGGGGATAGATCTTAAAGAATTGTTTCATCAGGGCGGGGAAATCCACATTGGGATCCACCATGATCTCATCGAGAAAAAAGTTGGCGGCATTACCCAGCAGGATGCTCGGACTGGAAGGTTTGGGTTTGAATTTGTTCAGGAGATAGGACCAGGTCAGCACACCGAAATCCTTAAAACATTCTGCCACGGCCGTCACATCCACCAGGTAATCCGGTTCAAAAACCATCTGGTGGGGGATCCAGGTGCCCGCCGGTTCGACCTCAATATCGATCAGCTGGATTGAAACAGGCAATGGACGCATTTTGAGATAGCCCTGCAACAACTCCGTTTGGGTATCGTTGATCCCGGACACATGATACCGGATGCGGACGGCGTGATGGGGGTATTCTTCGCTTACCCCGGTGAGCACCTGGCTTTCCGCATCGGCAAAGGTGATCAATACGCGGCAATTGGTTATGGTTTTATCAAAACGGGGTTCTTCAAATAAAACTTCCCAGCTTTTTTGTTCCCAATCCATGAACACCAGGGGACTGGATATTTCACAGAGATATTGAACTACCTGGTTGAGGCTATAGATGCCGAGTTTCAACAATTGTTCGGAGCTGAGGTTGCCTGGAGACTGGGTTTGATAAATCTGCTGGTAGGAAATTTTCCTGAAATGGTGCAATAACGAGAGGTCCCGCCTGGGTATCTTGTACTGGATCCCGGTATAAACCATCCTCGCAAAGAGGGTGGAGAAATAAATTTTGTCATTGGCCGTGATCCTGTTGAAAAAGTAATTCAGGGCCTGGTACAAGCGGGTGATGGATTTGGTGCCTTCTTCAAAACCCTGCTGCTGGATGTCCTCAAGTTCCTGATAGATCAAGGTCGCAATCGACTCTTTTCCTTCAATCATTCGAAGTAAAAATAGGGCATTTGATGGATTTATCGATGTATGGCATGGAATATGTTGTTAAGAAATCAAAAGGGCTTTTTCAGGTATAATCGATTTATTATATTTGCCATTTATATTAAGATTTACTTTAATATCTCATGGATATACGCCGGCCGGTTTTGTGGGGAATCTTGTTGTTGACTGCGGCTTGCAGGCTGGATACGCCGGAGTATCAGGGGCCCAAAAGCATCTCAGAATCTGAAACGGAGGGAGAAACCGGTGAGCAAAGTGGTGCCGGGCTCGCTCTGGAAGCCTGGTACCAGGCCCGGTTTGCAGATCCAGGCCAGGTAAATCCCCCTAGCCTGATGCCCGCCTATGAAAAATTAAAACAACATACCCGCACTCCGGATAAGGCCAGCTGGCGATCGATCGGGCCTAAAAATATCGGAGGCCGGACCCTTTGCCTGGCTTTCCATCCCACGGATCCGAATGTCCTTTTTGCCGGTTCGGCGAGCGGTGGCCTTTGGAAGACCAGCAGTTCGGGACTGGGTTATCATGGATGGGTCCAGGTCCCTATTGACCTGCCTGTTTATTCAGTGGCTTCCATTCTCATCAGCCCCAGGAACCCAAACCTGATGTTTATCGGAACCGGAGAAGTTTATAATAAAGCTGCCGCCGCACCTGGTATCGTCGATCGTACCACCCGGGGCACCTATGGCATGGGTATCCTGAAATCCACGGATGGCGGCAAAAGCTGGAAACAAAGCCTAAACATCGGGGTAGGCTTGATTAGCGGCGTACAGGACATGGAATTCGATCCTTTCGACGATTATCTCATTTATGCCGCCACCACCCATGGTTTGTATAAATCAACCAACCAGGGTCAAAGCTGGTCGCTGATCCACAATGTACCCATGGCTGTGGATGTTGATATCAATCCACATAATCCCGAAATCGTTTTCGTCTCCCACGGCAGTTTCCAGGATGGGGCCTTCAGCGGAATATACCGTTCCAACAATTCAGGCCAGACTTTTACCAAACTGAAAAATGGCCTTCCTTCCGGCTATTCGGGCAAAGCTAAAATCGATATCAGCCGAAGCAATCCGGATATCATTTATGCCTCCGTAGCCAATGCTTTCAAGTCCATCGGATTGTTTATGAGCGTGGACGGTGGCAACAGCTGGGACCTGATGAATCAAAAAGACGTGGCCGATGTTCAGGGCTGGTATTCGCATGATGTTGCCATTCACAGTACGAATCCCGATTACATTGCCTATGTTGGCCAAAATGCCTATATCTCGGATAACCAGGGGACCAATTTTATCAATGTTACCTCCTGGGATGCCGCCGATATGGGCCGTGTACCCGTTGGCGGGCCCGAAGGAATCGGCATATATGTGCACGCGGACATACACGCGGCTTATTTCCATCCAAAGCGTCCCGACGAGATTTATTTTGCCACCGACGGCGGGATTTTTGTTTCGCGGGACAAAGGCATGAGTTTCGAAGGCCGCAATGGAGGTTATGTAACCTCGCAATTCTATGCCAATTTTTCCGCTTCCAGGACGGACCCGGAGTTTGCCATTGGCGGCATGCAGGACAACGGCACGGCTATTTACGATGGACAGGATGCCTGGATTAAAGTAATTGGAGGGGACGGAATGTCCACAGCCATCAATCCATTTAATGAAAACGTCATCTTTGGATCGTTCCAGTATTTCGGCCTGAACCGTTCTACGGACCGGGGAAAGACATTTGAATATCTCAAGCCAGCCAATTCCATCTTCCTTTCCGAACCAAAAGCGTTCAATACCCCCTTTGAAGTCATTGCTTCCTCACCCAATTCCATTTATGCAGGGGCTCAGAAAGTATATTTGAATGAGAGCAGCGGAAATCCCGCCTTCTGGAAAGCCACCCATTCCAGCCCCCTGGACCCGGAATCCACAGTGCTGACCCTCGCGGTGGCACCGTCGGATCCCTCCATAATTTTCGCCAGCACTTCCCCGCTCAACAACAATACGGTACCTAAAGTATTCAAAAGCACCGACGCGGGTAAACAATGGACCCGGCTGACCAACCTGCCTAATAAATCCGCGATGGATATTGCCATCGATCCAACAGATTCCCGGATTGTCTACATCGTTTTTTCCGGATTTGGAGCAGGCAGTCATGTATTCAAATCCTTTGACGGCGGTGCCTCCTGGAGCATTAAGGAGAATGGCCTTCCTGACGTACCGGTCAACTGCATTGTCCTCCATCCGAAAAACAGGAATGAATTGTTCCTGGGCAATGACCTAGGCGTGTTTTATTCTAAAAACCAGGGAGAATCCTGGGAAAAATTTATGGAAGGTCTGCCCAATGCGGTCATGGCGATGAGCATCAGCATTCCCGCCGACGCCGAAAGCATCAAGGTGGCTACTCATGGCAATGGGGTTTTCGAAAGCAACTTACCCCTGTCCCTACCGGTAAACGAACTTAATAATCCCTACCTGAAAAGCTTTGTTATAAGCCCAAATCCCGCATATAATCGTGCACAAGCCGCACTTAGCCTGGAAAAAGCCGCCAAATACCGGATTTTGGTCAATGATCTCAGCGGTAAAACTATTTTTGACGGCCCCGAACTTAAAGGCCTGGCAGGCCTGAACATCAACCATCTTGATCTATCAGGGTACCCTTCCGGCACTTATTTGATCGGTATCCGCGGTCAAATCCTGGAGGATGGGTCGGGCTTTCAGAGGACTTTAAAAGTGGTGAAGAGGTAGTCGCCGCTGATGGCCAACCATTATCCACTAATCACGATCCACCACCCAATACTTCCTTTTTCTTCCTTGTAAACAACCTAACCACCTTCTCCGTCATCACATCCAGTATATTGGAAGACATGTCCTTGCTTGCCCGGTAAGTCAGGTAGATCCCGATGACGGAAATGATGGCCGTAGTCATCCACATCCCGATTTCTACCTGGAGCACCATAGAGTCGGTGAGTTTTTCAAAAAGTTTGGACGCCATGATGTACATGATGAAGAAAATGATGGCGATCAAAAGGGGGTAGCCAAAACCTCCTTTTCGCACAATAGCCCCCATCGGAGCCCCGATGAAAAGAAAAAGAATACAGGACAGGGCAAGAGTGTATTTCTGATAATATTGTTGCCAGTGCAGGATCTCTTTTTTCCTGAAGGATTGGAGCGAAAACAGGACATTGATGATTTCCGATTGCACCAGGTTGGCAGCAGTACCGGTTTCCCGGAACCATTTTGACCGCCGGCTGCTGTCCAGCAATTCGTAAAAATGGGCGACTTTCACTCCCGGCTTAAGGTCTATTTCCATATTCTCCTTAGGGGGCAGCAATTTTTTCCCTGAAGCCAGCGTGTCCGCGGAGACCATGCTGTCCTGTACCCCGTTTGCCTGCATGCTGTCCATCCGGATACCCATGGCTGCAATTTGTTCCTTAAAACTGGCGATGGATGGCCTGGAGGGAGATTCCGTTTTGATGGCCTCCAGGCGCTGACTATCCTGTTCGAGTCTTTTCATGGTATCGGGGCTATCCGGAGGCAAAGCCTGACCGGGTGAAGGCAGGCTGTCCTGCTTTTGTATGCTCACGTTAAACATTCTGGTAATTCCCAGGCCCACCTTCCTTTCCCCGTCACCGATCGTCTTCTTAATGGTATCGATCTGGATCAGCAATTGACGGTTGCTCAGCATTTTTTGGTTTTGGGAATACCGGCTTTCATCTGTGGCGCTGATCGCAAATTCATCCAGGTCAAAGGATTTGGTATAGTGGGCAAAGCGTGTTCTCATCAGGGGATAATTACGCCTTCCCCCTTCCAGGTAACGCGGCAGGGGTTCTTCCACCTGCTCGCCGTTTTCCAGTTCAAGCACAAAACGGCTGCCACCTTCGGCAGTGTACATCCTCCCTTTTTCAGCCCGGGTGCAAATGATCAGGTCGCTGGCCTTACTTTGGTCATAAATGATCACATCTTCGATATTCTCCTTCTTTTTCTTGCCGATAAAGATGGAATAACCGTAAAAATCATCGTTGAAAATACCTTCTTCCAGCGCGAGAGTAGGTTTTTGTCTTCGAATGTCGTTGAGGCGGGTGAAAAATTTAAGATTGGCCTTTGGGATAATATAATTGGAGGCGAAATATGAGAGACAGGCGACCAGCGCGGTGACCACCACCAGGGGCATCATGATCCGGATCAGGCTGATTCCGGCTGATTTCATACTGGACAATTCATAACGTTCTCCCAGGTTGCCAAAGACCATTACGGATGCGAGCAGGACCGACATGGGGAGGGCGAGGGGCACAAAAGACACAGTGAGATAACTGATCAATTCAATGATCTGAAAAAAGCCAATGCCTTTGCCCATAATCTCATCGATGTACAACCAGAAAAATTGCATGGTGAGCACAAAGAGGGCAATCATGAATGAAAGCGCCATTGGGGGCAAAAAGGAAGTGATCAGTAAACGATCAATTTTTTTAAGCCGGCCCAGCAAGACATTCATCTACACAAAAATAAGCCTTCCGGCGCCAGCCATAGAAAAAGGATCATCCGGTCCAATTACAGCACCACTTGCAAAACCAGGAGGGCGAAAACCAGGGATTCCCCGCATTTAAGGTAATTTTGGCCCTTTCGCCCCGAAGAACCCGGGAAAATGAAACTTTTTCTCCCAGTATTGTAACCAATATTCGTTAAGAGCCGTCAACCCCTCGTACAATGGATCAACAGGAATTTCGCCAGTTTGTAAAAGTCAATCAGAGCAAGATTTTCCGGTACGCCCTGCACCTTTTACAAAAAGAAGAAGATGCCAAGGACCTTGTACAGGATGTTTTGGTTAAAATCTGGGATCGCCGCGAAGAACTCGAGCGCATCGATAACCTGGAGGGATGGATGTTTACCGTCACCCGGAACCTTTGTATTGACCGGATCCGGGCCAGGAAAAACCACCTGGATATCAATACCCAGGTGCAAGTCCAGGACACCCAGGACACCCCGCATGAAAAAACGGCTAAAGCACAAGTGATGAACCTGATAAAAAAACTGATCGGCGAAATGCCTGAAAAACAAAAGATGGTGCTCCATCTCCGGGATATCGAAGGTTTGTCCTATGATGAAATTGCCGTGGCCTGTGAACTCTCCCTGGCCCAGGTGAAGGTCAATCTCCACCGAGCCCGACTTAATTTAAAAGAAAAAATCATTCAATCCGGATTATATGAACAACTCTAAAAAATACATCAATCAGCTCCTGGACAAATACTGGGCTGGTGAAACCACCCTCGAGGATGAAAAAGTCCTGGCTGCGTATTTCAACACGGACCAGGTGGATGAGGATTTCAAACCCTTTAAACCCCTCTTCGAATATTTTGACCAGCAACGCCAGGTATCCGTTGACCTGGAAGACCAGGTCATGGAAAGGATCCGGAGTAAACGCATCGAAACTAAAGTGATCCGGCTCACCTGGAAACGTGCATTAGCCGTCGCAGCTTCCCTGATCCTCCTCGTCACGGCAGGCATCAGCACCTACCGGTACCAGCTTTCCAAAAAAGACAACCTGGTGATGCAGGATACTTTTGAATCGCCTGAAGAAGCCCTCGAACAAACCAAAGCTGCCCTCCTGTACCTCTCAAACAGGATGAACAGGGTCGCGGACCAGACGACCAAATCCCTGGAAAAAACTGAAAACCTCGACATCTTAAACTGAATCTATTCAAATCCATCATAACCATGAAAAACTTTATTTTATTACCCCTGCTGTTCAGCTCCCTTGTGGCAGCCGCCCAGACGGATGCGGTTACACGCTTTTTTAAGGCTTACGAGGACGATGAACGGTTTACCTCCGTCTATATCAGTCCGAAAATGTTCCAATTGGTCTCCAAAATCAAACTGGATGACATGGACCCAGAATTGAAGTCCCTGCTTCAGACCATCAAAGGGCTGCATATCCTCAGTACCGAAGACTCTCCCCAGGCTTTTTACAAAGAGGCGGTGAGCAAGATCAACACGAAAGAATACGAAGAACTGATGAAAGTAAGAGACAAAGGCGAAGACGTGCTCTTTCTGACCAAAAGCAATGCTAGCAACCCGGACAAAATCGACGAATTGCTTATGCTCGTCGGAGGCCCTGTGGAATTTACCATGGTCAGCTTTGTCGGGGACATAGACCTGAGCAAGGTCGGACGGCTCGGCCGGACGCTCAATATCGAAGGCTCGGAACATCTTGAAAAAATCCAAAAAAAGAACTGATCATGAAGACTTTGATTTTAAGTCTGTTTTGCACCCTGTGTTTATCCGCCCTGTCCACGGCCCAGGAACAAAGTCTGAATCAGTTTGTGCGAGCGAATAAAAACCGGGATGGAATACGGCATTTTTCCATCCCGGGATTTCTGGTCCGGCTTGGGGGAGGCCTCGCCCTTCGTGAAGAAGGCCATTTGAAAAAGGAAGCGTTGAGCCCCCTCATCCGCAATTTAGGCAGTCTTTCAGTGATGTTTTCTGAAGATGGCGACGGATTCCGGGACGAGGATGTAAGGACCCTCAAAAAAGAACTGGTCGAGGAAGATTATGAACAACTGGCCTCCGTCCGGGATAATGGCTCGCGGGTGGAAGTTTTTGCCTGGCAAAAAAAAGAAATCCTGAGGCGACTGGTCTTTCTGATCCACGAAAAGAACGACGAATCCCTCCTTGTATGCCTGAGAGGACACTTCACCCGGGATGACTTGGCCAAAATGATGCATTATTTCCAGGAAGAAGAAAATAACTAGAATTAAGGCAGTACCTCAAAAAGATCGAACCCTTTTAGTCAGGCCCTGATATCTTCACAAATAAACAGACCTCTTTTTGGTCAGCCCCATTATATTTCAGGATTTGACAAGGACCAGGGCGCACCACCCTTCTTCTTCTATTGATTTCTTCAGCAACATACCTTGATTGCGAATTTCGGCATCCAGCAAAGGCAAATCCCCGGTTATAAATCCGGAGTAAATGGCATGCCCTCCTGGCTTTAGCAGGCGATAGATATCCTGTGTATGCCGGATGAGCACGTCCCTGGTGATGTTAGCCAAAATAAGATCATAAGCACCTTTTTCTTCCTTCAGGTTATCTGCCTGCTCCACTTCTATATGGTGGCAATGATTGGCCGCAATATTCTCCCGGCAATTCTCGACAGACCAGACATCATAATCCAGGGCCCGGATCTTATCGGCTCCAAGTTTTTCGGCCACCACGGAAAGCACTCCGCTGCCACATCCGAAGTCGAGAACCGAGCTGCCTTTCAGATCGAGTCGCAGCATCTCCCGGACAACCATGCTGGTGGTGGCGTGGTGCCCGGTGCCAAAAGCCATTTTGGGATCGATCACAATATCCATTCCCACGGGGCTTTTTTCATGAAACGAAGCCCGAATATGCACTTTGCCGTCAATCCAGACCGGTTGAAATGAAGATTCCCAGATCGCGTTCCAGTTTTGTTGCTCTATCCGTTCAGCTACCCGGACAGGCAGGATGGCATCGATTTTTTCGAGCAATGCCGCACTATAACGGCTTTCGGGCAAATAACCTTCGATATGAGCCTCCTTTTCTTCGATGGCTTCCAGGCCGGCTTCATACAAACGGGCAAGGGTAATATCATCCGGAATAACCGTGAAGGTCAAACGGTAAAAGTTCTGGTTTAATTCATCCATAGATTTTTCCGGAATAGGCCATCCAGGTATTGATCAACAGTGCGCAGACTGTCATGGGCCCCACCCCGCCGGGTACGGGTGTAATAAAAGAAGTCTTGGGCGACACACCTTCAAAATCAACGTCTCCCACCAGCCGGTGGCCTTTTTTTGTCGTAGGATCTGAAATCTGGTTCATGCCCACATCAATCACGGAGGCACCTTCTTTTACCATATTCGCTTTCACAAAATGATGCACTCCGATGGCCGCGATCAGAATATCCGCTTGCCGGCTCATTTCCACCAGGTCGGTCGATTTGGAATGGCAGAGTGTGACCGTTGCATTTCCCGGGTAGGCTTTTCTCGATAACAAAATCGAGACCGGAGTGCCCACGATATTGCTCCTGCCGATGACGACCACATGTTTTCCTTCTGTGGGTATCCGGTAATGTTCGATCAGCTTGAGAATACCCAGGGGCGTTGCAGGGACAAAAGCCGGCAGGCCAATCACCATCCGGCCCATATTCATTGGATGGAATCCATCCACATCCTTTTTAGGGTCAATGGCCAGGAGGATTTCCTGGTCGTCGATGTGCTCCGGCAGCGGAAGCTGGACGATATATCCATCAATGGAATCGTTCCGGTTGAGGCCCTCCACGATTTGCAGCAATCCTTCCCGGGAGATTGAATTTTCCCTATGGATCAGGGTAGATTCATAACCCGCTTCAGCGCAGGATCTGATCTTATTTTTAATGTAGGAGGCTGATGCCGGATGATCGCCGATCAATACTGCAGCCAGGTGTGGGGCCCGTTTCCCTTTAGCCTGTTCCGCCTTAACTGACTGAAGGAGGTCGGCCTTTATTTTTTTTGACACCAGGACACCGTCGAGTAATTGCATGCCCAAATTTACGATTAACAGTGAAGATTCGACCCTGTCAGGGTCGGTTGATCTATTTTGAAAATGAGCCTGCACCCCTAACTAAGGGCAACCAAATAACGAAAATTTGTTTTGCACCTTCCCCATTCCTACTCGCTTCTCCTTTACACCTTTTACTCCCTTCGCCTTTAACCTTTTTGCATTAACCTTGCCCTGTTCCTTCCTCCTGTCTACCGTCTCCTTTTCTCCTTTGAATATTTTGGGAAAAAGACTACCCGCCTTTCCTCACCTGCCTGATAAATTGGCCAACCGTCGCAGCCAGGTCCTGACTGCCTTGCAGGGCATTGATAAAAGCACTGCCGATGATGGCACCCTGGGCAAAGCGGCAAGCCTGATCGAAAGTTGCCTTATTGGAAATACCAAACCCGATGAGCCTTGGATTTTTGAGTCCCATCGCAGAAATCCGACGGAAATAAGCTTCCTGGTAGTCCTCAATGCCCGCTTTGGCGCCGGTGATGGCATTTGAAGACACCATATAGATAAAACTGTTGCTCACCTGGTCAATGTGCCGGATACGCGCTTCAGGGGTCTGGGGCGTGATCAGGAAGGTGATGTCCATCCCATATTTTTCGAACATGGACCGGTAATGCAATTCATATTCCTCCACCGGCAGGTCGGGCAGGATCAGGGCATCCACTCCGCTCTCTTTTGCCCTGGACAGGAATTTCTCCTCTCCATATTGCATTACCTGGTTGAAATAGCCCATCAGGATAAAAGGCATAGAGGTAAATTTCCTTGCATCGGCCACCTGATTGAAAAGCAGGTCCAGCGACATGCCGTTTTTAAGGGCCACCTGGCTGCTGGCCTGGATAGTCGGCCCATCGGCCAGCGGGTCGCTGTAAGGCATTCCTATTTCAACCATATCCACATCCGCATCGGATAAAGCCTTTATGATGGGTACTGTATCTTCCAGGCCGGGATAACCGGCAGTGAAATAGATATTGAGGATGCCCTGAGGCTTCCGTTTCAATAAATCAAACAATCGACTCATAGGTATCCAGGTATTTCATGTAAGTGGCCAGGTCCTTATCTCCCCGGCCTGAAAGGCAAATAACCATGTTTTCTCCCGGCTTGTATTGCATCTGGTCAAGCGCTGCGAGGGCATGGGCGGATTCCAGGGCAGGAATGATGCCTTCCAGCCTGGTTAACACAAAAGCGGCTTTGACCGCGTCTTCATCCGTGATGGCAATGGCCTGAGCACGGCCTGTCCGGATCAGGTGGGCATGCAGGGGACCGATGCCCGGGTAATCCAGGCCTGCGGATATGGAATGGGGTTCGATGATCTGGCCATCGGAAGTCTGCATCAGCAGGGTTTTGCTCCCATGTATGATACCGACAGAACCGAGTACACTCGTGGCCGCACTCCTGCCGCTGTATATCCCTTCGCCGGCTGCTTCGACAGCCACCAGGCGCACTTTTTGCTTGTCCAGATAATGATAAAAAGCGCCGGCTGCATTGCTGCCTCCGCCCACACAGGCGATAATGGTGTCTGGATCCGGCGAGCCGATGTATTCGGGCAATTGCTCCCTGATTTCTGAGCTGATCACACTCTGAAAACGGGCTACCATATCCGGATAAGGATGGGGCCCGACTACGGAACCAATGATATAATGAGTGTCTTCCGGATGCTGGATCCAGTCCCGTATGGCTTCATTGGTAGCATCCTTAAGGGTTTGGGAACCGCTGGTAGCCGGGACCACCCGGGCTCCAAGCATTCGCATCCGGGCCACATTGGGCGCTTGCCTTTCAATATCCACCGATCCCATATATACGATGCATTCCAGGTTTTTGAGGGCGCAAACAGTAGCGGTGGCCACCCCATGCTGTCCTGCCCCGGTTTCAGCGATAATCCTTTTTTTACCCAGCCGCTCCGCCAATAAGATCTGGCCGATGGTATTGTTGATTTTATGAGCACCGGTATGGTTAAGGTCTTCCCGTTTGAGAAAAATTCTGGCCTTGTATCTATCCGACAATCGTTTGGCCTCATACAGGGGGCTGGGTCTTCCAACATAATGTTTCAACAGGTAATTGAATTCTTCCTGGAAAGCGGGTTCATGGATGATTTTAAGGTATTCCGACCTGAGTTGTTCTACGTTATACTGGAGCATCTCCGGAATAAAAGCTCCCCCGAATATGCCATAAAACCCTTTGGAATCAACTGCGTAATTCATGCACAAATTTTTTAATCGTTATGAGGTCTTTATTGCCCGGGGCATGCTCAAACCGGCTGTTGATGTCAATGCCCATGCAGGCCGGATGGTTGAAATAACGGATTTCATCCAGGTGGTCGTAGGAGATGCCTCCGCTGAGCAGAAAAGGCGTGGCCCCCTGGTATTCGGCGAGTTTTGCCCAGTCGAATCGGACCCCGTTGCCACCGGGCGCATCGCCCCTGGCATCAAAAACAAAGAGGTCAACATATCCGTCAAACTCAGCCGTTTTTTCAAAATCAAAAAGCCGGTCGATGGAAAAAGCCTTGATGACTTCAATGCCACGGTGCTGAATACGGGTGCAAAATTCGGGAGACTCACTGCCATGTAGTTGCACCGCGTCAAGCTGGTACCGGCTTTGGGTATAAAGAATCTGCTCGTATGGGCTGTTGACAAACACCCCTGTTTTCTTCTTACCGCCAAACAACAAGGGATCAATATCCAGGTCCACAAACCGGGGTGACCCCGGGTGAAAGATCAGTCCGATATAATCCACTTCCATGCCGGCCAGTGCGTGGATCTGTTCCGCATGCCGCATGCCGCACACTTTGATTAAAAGATCAGGATTCATGGTACTGGGAGTTTTTGAGGCTGTTTACAAATGCTCCGCATAGTGCGCCGGGATCACCCGCCTTCATGAAGGTTTCGCCAATCAGAAACCCCCGATAACCCACTTTCGATAATTCAAGCAGTTCTGCGGCCCCCTTAAGCCCGCTTTCAGAAACCCAAACCGGTTCGGTGGGCAATCCCTCGGCCATGAATAGGGATTTTTCAATACCCGTATGAAAGGTTTTAAGGTCCCGGTTGTTGATGCCCAGCAAGTCGATACCCGGAATCCATTTATCCAATTCGGATTCATCGTGCATTTCGAGCAGGACTTCCATCCCGAGGTCGTGGGCAAGCCGGCTAAGGTCCCTGACCTGATCCCCACTCAGGCATTCGGCGATCAATAAGACCAGGTCGGCTCCGGCATATTTGGCTTCATAGACCTGGTAGGGATCCAGGATAAATTCTTTTCTCAAAACGGGGACTTCCAGGCCCGGACGGGCGTCCAGGATATCCTGCAGGGAACCTGCGAAAAAGTCATGGTCTGTCAATATGGAACAGGCACTTGCACCATGAAGGGCATAGGACCGGGTGATCTCCATCACGGAGGCGGACTGACGGATGACCCCTTTTGATGGTGATTTTCGTTTGAATTCAGCAATGATTCCCGCCCTTTCGTGCAGGCTTTTCGCCAGGGAAAGGCAAGGCCTGTCAAAATAAAGGCCTGCCTTCAATTGCTCCAGGCTAATCCTGGCCTTAGCGGTTTCGATTTCTTTTCGTTTGTTGCCAACGATTTGTTCCAATACGTTCATGCGATGGCTTCGATGAGGTTTTTAAATGATTGAAATGCCCTGCCGCTTTTTATGCTTTCTTCAGCGGCCGAGACCGCTTCGGCGAGGCTGAGGGCAGGGTCACAGGTTTGAATGGCAATAGCCGCATTGGCCGAAACGACGGCCTGTTGGGCCGGAGTGCCCGCCCCTTTCAGGACATGGAGAAAGATCGATGCTGCATCTTCGCGGGTATCGCCTCCATAAATTTCTTCCTGTTTCACGGTCTTCATACCCAGGTCCGCCGGAGAAAGGATCCGGTCGGAGGAATGGGTTTTGACCTTAAAATTGCCTGTAAGGGAGATTTCATCGTATCCATCGAGAGCATGAAGAACGGCAAAACGCTTTTCGGCTTGTTTTTGAAAAAGGTAGGAATACAATCGGGCCAGTTCGAGGTTAAATACGCCGGCCATTTGAAATTTTGGCCTGGCCGGATTGACCAGGGGACCGAGCATATTGAAAAAGGTTTTTACACCTAGTTGTTTCCGGATTGGCGCCACGCTTTTCATGGCTGGATGAAACAGGGGGGCATGTAAAAAACAGATATTGCTTTGATCCAATTGTTTTTTGAGGGTATCCAGGTCGTTGGTAAACCGGTATCCCAGGGTTTCCAGCACATCGGAAGAACCGCACTTGGAGCTCACCCCGGAATTTCCGTGTTTGGTCACCTTATAGCCGGCTCCGGCCACTACGAAAGCTGCAAGGGTGGAAATATTAAAGGTGTTTTTTCCATCACCCCCCGTACCGCAAAGGTCAATGGTGTCCTGTCCTTCAAAGTCAACCGGCACTGCCATTTCCAGGAGGGCGTCCACAAAACCCTGCAGTTCTTCTTCCGAGATGGCTCTCATGAGGTAGACCGTAATGAAGGCCGCCACCTGGGATTCATTGTAGACATTCCGGGAAATATTGACCAGGATCTCCCTGGCTTCGGCCCGGGTTAATTTTTTGTGTTCAAATAGATAAGTGAGGATTTTTTTCATTGGATTGGCGCTTGATGATATCAGAAGGTATCTTCTATCAGTTGTTTTTTAAATAAGGATTCGCTTTCCACCAGGAAATTGGCCAGGATTTTTTTCCCTTCCGGGGTCAGGACGGATTCCGGATGAAACTGCACCCCTTTCACATGGTATGTCTTGTGACTGGCCGCCATGATCATACCGGCATCATCCACCGCCGTGACCTGCAACGGGTCCGGCACCTGGTTTTGATCGACCACCCAGGAATGGTACCTGCCCGCCTGGAAGGGGGAAGGGATTCCCTGAAAAATAGCTTCTCCCGGGTCCGTAATATATATCGGGGTATGCACGCCATGATACACTTTGGACAGGTTGACCAGTCTGCCCCCATAAGCTTCCCCGATGGCCTGCAATCCAAGGCAGACCCCGAAAATGGATTTAACCGGCCCGTAGGTGCGGATCACGTCCAGGATAATCCCCGATTCGGAAGGGACTCCGGGGCCAGGCGAAATAAAAATGCAATCGTAATCCGCCGCAAAGGATACCGGTACTTCGTCATTGCGTACCACCTTGATGGCTTTACCGGTCAGCTCACGTAAATATTGCACAAGGTTATAGGTAAAGGAATCGTAATTGTCGATCATCAGTATTTTCATGGCTCTGTTTATTTGATGTTTTGTGCTTCAGACATGGCTTTCCGGAGGGCGCCGAGTTTGTTGCTTACTTCCTGCAATTCGTTTTCTTCCACACTGCTGAATACAATGCCGGCACCGGCCTCATAATGCAGGACCTGGTCCTTGCTTAAAAACGAACGAATGGTGATGGCGTGATTGAGCGATCCGTCAAAACCGACGAAACCGATGGACCCCCCGTAAAAATTACGGTGTTCCGGTTCGTAAGCATTGATGAGCTCAATGGCCTTGTATTTGGGTGCTCCGGAAAGGGTCCCGGCAGGGAAGGTATCCCCGAACACTTTAAAAATATTGTGCCCTTGCGACAACTGGCCGTCTACTTTGGATACCAGGTGGATGACATGGCTGAAATATTGCACTTCCTTGAGTACACGGACCTCCACCTTATCGGAATGGACGCCAAGGTCATTGCGGGCCAGGTCAACCAACATGATGTGCTCGGCATTTTCTTTTGGGTCGAGCGCCAGTTCTTTGGCCCTCTGCTGGTCCTGGTCGTCATTGCCCGTCCTTTTGTACGTGCCCGCGATCGGATTGACACTGGCCACCCCGTTTTTAATCACCAGTTGGGATTCAGGTGAAGAACCAAAAATCCGGTAATCCCCCAGGTCAAAATAAAACAGGTATGGGGACGGGTTCACCGAACGCAAGGCCCGGTAAACATTAAAATCATCCCCTGTAAATCCCTGCCGGAAACGGCGGGCAAAAACCACCTGGAACACATCCCCGATCTGACAATGATACTTCCCTTTCGACACGAGGTCCCGGTATTCCTGGTCGGTCAGTGAGCTGCTCTCCTCCCCTTCCTTGTGAAAACGGAATGTGCTGACCTGTTCATTCAGGATGAGGGAATCGAGGTATTCAATCCCATTGGACTGGCCGTCCAGGCTGTTTTCCATGATATACATTTCATCCTTGAAATGATCGATGGCGATGATGAATCTATAAAGGGTGAGGCGGACATCGGGTATGTCCGTGGTTCGTTTGGCCGGATCAAAGGTGATGGTATCGAAATATTGGATCGCATCAAAATTAAAATGCCCGAAAATGCCGTTGAGAAGGTGAAATTCCCCATGACGCCGAAACTCAAACTGGTCCATAAATTCCTGAAGCCGTTCCGACAAATCGTGTGGCTTGACCAACCGGTGTTCCCGGATAACGCCTCCGGGCAATTCCACTTCCATGATCCCCGCACGCACAGCGATGGAGGCCAACTTACCCAGACCCAGATAGGAATGGCAATTCTCAATACTCCTGAAGTCGGTGCTTTCCAGAAGGCCCGATTCATCGAAATGGTCCCTCAGCTTTAAATACAAATGCACCGGGGTCACCGTATCAGCCAGGTATTTCCTGCTTTGAACATATATTTTTATTTTTTCCATGCTTTCACAAACTGAAAGCGGCCTGCCGGGTGCACCGACAAGCCGCTTTGGTTATATCATTTTTTTAACAAACAACTGGCTTGCTCAGACCACCCGGGGATCAGGGACCTGCCACCACCAGCTATTGTTTGTTTTTTTCATATTGTTTACTACAGGTGGCAAATATAATGCCGTTTTTGAATTGTCGCAGAGGGTGGAGAAAAAAATATGAAGGGGCATTACATCAGCAGGCGGCTGACCAGTTCTTTAAGCAGGGCACCTTCCTCAATCCCCCTGCTGTTGACCCCTTTGTACTTCAGGTCGTATTCCCTGAGCAGGAACAGCGCGTGCTCAAGCTGCGGCAGGCTGAAATGTTTCAGGGCCTCCTTATACTCCCTGAGAAAAAATGGGCTTTTCAATTGCAGGGCTGCCATGAGATCCTGGTCATTTTTGGCATTGGCGGCGCGGGCAGAAAATAATTTACTGATATAGGCATACAGGTTGGCCAGGATCATCACCATTGGACTTGCCTTGGGGTTTGCTTCAAAATAATGAATTATCCGGAAGGCCTTTGTTGTATCCCGTTGTCCTATGGCTTTCTGCAATTCGAACACATTAAAATCCTTGTGTATGCCGATCAGTTCATCCAGGTCCTTCGCGGTAACCACTTCGTCCGGATTGGCCGAAATCCTTATTTTTTCAATCGCTTGTATGATGGACCCCAGGTCGGTGCCCAGGTATTCCGCCATCAGGTGGCAGGCATCCGGTGCAATTTTGATTCCTTTCCGGAAGGCTTCTTTCAGGATCCAGTCCGGCACCTGGTTCTCATACAGCGGTTTCGATTCAAAGAGGATCCCGTTTTGTTTGATTGCTTTGGCGGCCCTGGTGCGTTGATCAAACTTTTTGTATTTATAACAAAGTACAAGTATGGTAGAGGATACCGGGTTTTCAAAATAGGCTTCCATCTCATCCATGCCCCGCATTTCCTGGGCTTCCCGGATGAGGATCAGACGGTGACTGGACATCATGGGATATTGCCGCGCTTCGTCCAGGACCGTCCTGAAATCGGTTTCTTTCCCATAAAACACCCGCATGTTGAAGACCTGCTCGGTTTCATTGAGCATATTATCCTGAATAAAAGTGGAAATCTGATCGATGAAATAAGGTTCTTCCCCGTGAAGCAAGTAGATGGGATACCGCTCCCCCTTTTTGATCGTTTCTATAAATTCATCGGCATTCATGTCGTGCCGTAAAGATAGGGCAAAGATGGCTTTAAGCTATGATCTATGAGCTAGTGGTTACCCAACCCTTGTCAATGCCCTTTTGCTCCTTTCACCATTAACCATTGACCTTCCTCCCTTCCTCCCTTCCTCCCTTCCTCCTTTTCTCCTTTTCTCCCCTGTTATTCTTAATTTTACCCAATCATTATTATGTCCAGACCGCTTATCCTAGTGACCAATGACGATGGACTATTCGCGCCAGGCATCCGGGCCCTGGTAAAAGTAGCTGCAGAATTCGGGGAAATCGTGATCGTTGCGCCCAACAGTCCCCAATCCGGCCAGGGACACGCTGTCACCCTTGAAACCCCCTTGCGGATCAACCGTGTGAATACCTTCGGCGACCTGGAGGCCTATGAATGCACCGGGACCCCTGTCGACTGCGTAAAACTGGCCAAACACCTGGTCCTTCGCAACCGGAAGGTGGATCTCTGCCTCTCGGGGATCAATCATGGATCAAATTCCTCCATCAACATCATTTATTCCGGGACGATGTCCGCAGCCATGGAAGCCTCCATTGAAGGCATCGATTCAATCGGTTTTTCCCTGCTGGATTATTCTTTTGACGCCGATTTTGAGTCCTCCGAATTTTATGTCCGGCATCTTATCGAAAAGACCCTTCGTCATGGCCTCACCCACACCAACCTGCTCAATGTCAATATTCCTAAATTGAAAAAATCCGAGATCCGGGGCATTCGCGTCTGCAGACAGGCGGAAGGAAGATGGCAGGAAGAATTTATGGAAGGCACCGATCCCAGAGGGCAGAAATATTATTGGCTAACCGGTAAATTTGTTACAAAAGATGCCCTGGAAGACACGGATGAATGGGCTTTGCACAACGGTTATATTTCAGTGGTCCCATCAGGCCACAACCTGACCCGTCACCAGGCCATTGAACCGCTCAGATTCCTCGAAAATGTCTAATATTTTATTGAAGATATTCAGGCGTGACCAATGGATAAATGGTTTTGTCTCCGGACTGTTTGTCCCGGTGGTCCTGTTTGCAGGCCTGCTTTACCTTTCCGAATCCATTGGAAAACTGGCGGCAGGAAGTGAAAATCAATCCATCCACCTTTTACGGCCAAGGACCCTGGCCCTGCTGGCGCTTTTTTCCAATATGGTACTGATGCAATCGTTCAAAAGCCTTCGCTGGAACCAAAGCATGAGGGGAATAGCCGTCTCGACCTTTATCTGCGTGGCTTTATGGGTGCTTAAATACGCCGGCGAATTGTTTTGATTTGAAGCCATGAACATCCAATGAAATATTATATCATTTCAGGGGAAGCCTCAGGTGACCTTCACGGGTCCAACCTGGTAAAACAGGTCCGGCTGTTGGATGAGGAAGCTGAAATCCGGGCCTGGGGTGGCGACCTGATGGAGGCGGCAGGGGCAAAAATCGTCAAACATTACAAGGACCTCGCCTTCATGGGTTTTGTTGAAGTCATCCAGAATATCAGGACCATCAGCCGCAATTTTAAGCTTTGCAAGGAAGACCTTCTGGATTTCAATCCGCATGCCCTGATCCTCATCGATTATCCCGGATTTAACCTCCGGATCGCGGAATGGGCTAAAAAAAAAGGCTTCCGCATATTCTATTACATTTCCCCTCAACTCTGGGCCTGGAAACCGGGAAGGGTAAAGATCATTCAATCCTGCGTCGAACAACTATATACCATCCTCCCTTTTGAAAATGAATTTTATAAAAAATACCAGGTCTATCCGGAATTTGTAGGACATCCCTTGCTGGAGAGCACCGAACGATTTTACCCGGATCATATCGTCGAGGAGGAACTTAAAGGTAAAAAAGTTATGGCCTTATTGCCCGGCAGCCGGAAACAGGAAATTACAAGAATCCTACCCGTCCTGCTCCGGGCACTGGATGGGTTCCCTGACTTCACCCCGGTCATTGCAGCGGCTCCCGCACAAGCTCTTTCTCTCTATGAAGAAATCGTAAAGGCCCATGGCAAGGCCGGTATCCGCATCTATCACAATCATACTTATTCCTTGTTATGCCTGGCCCGCCTGGCCTGGGTGAGTTCGGGGACAGCAACTCTTGAAACCGCCCTTTTCCGGGTACCCCAGGTCGTCTGTTATGCGGGAAATCCCATTTCCTACCAAATTGCGAAACGGCTGATCCGTGTAAAATACATCTCCCTGGTCAACCTTATTCTAGATTACCCCTTATTACCGGAACTGATCCAACACGACCTGACTCCGGAAAAGCTGATCGCTACTACAAAAAAGCTGGATCCTGTGCTGATTGCTGAAGAATACCACAAACTCCATGACCTGCTCAAACCGGCAAACGCGTCCGCACGGGTAGCGGCCTCCATCATCAATAAACTCAACTTTAAGCCATGAAAAAATTTCCGGCCCTCCTCCTCTTCATCTCTTTCAGTTTAATTTTCGCCTGTCAGAAAACATCCACCATCTATCTGGTGCGACATGCGGAGAAGGCGGATACGAGCAGGGACCCTGACCTGAGTGAGATCGGTCAAAAAAGGGCCGAAAAGCTTGCCGCCATTTTGTCCAATGAAAACATCAAGCACATTTATTCTACAAATTTTAAAAGGACCCGGCAGACTGCTGCCCCCCTGAGCCGCAAACAAGGGGTTGAGGTCCTCCTTTATGCGCAGGATACCTTGAACGCCTTCGCGGATGGATTGAGAAAACTGGAAGGCAATACCCTGGTCGTCGGACACAGCAATTCCACGCTCAGTCTCATGGATGCCATGGGCATCAAATACAGCATATCCAAAATTGATGAGTCGGATTACTCCAACCTGTTTAAGATCAGGAAAAAAGCTAAACGTTTTACCGGACTGGAAGAGCTGAAGTTTTAATGTAAACTACCTGACGTCGACCAGTTCCACATTAAAAACCAGTACGCTGTTTGGCGGAATCGGGCCCACCGAACTGGTTCCATATCCCATGCTGCTGGGCACCAGCAACAGAATCTCGCCCCCTTCTTTGATCAGCGGAATACCGATCTGCCATCCTATTATCAGCTGACCCAGTAAAAAAGTTGCCGGGGTGGTCGTGGTCCCGTCAAATTGTTGCCCGTTGGTCAGATAGCCTTTATAATGTACGCTCACGCTGTCTGTTAAAGCAGGTTTTTCACCGTTCCCGGGCTTGATAATCTGATAATAAAGCCCTGACTCGTGTTTGACGGCCTGGATGTTATGGGCCTTGATATAATCCCGGATAATGTCATCATCCTGTTCAAACTGGCTGGGTTCAAGACACCGGGTAAGTCCCAGGATAACCAGAGCGCCTAAAACATATAAAGATATTTTCATTGTATTTAAAGATTAGATAGATTGTAACGGTTTCAGGCCCATGCGGGCTGCTTCCTCCATCATAAAAGTTCTTGCCTGCAGGTAATCGTTTTCGATTTTCCCATCCAGGATGGCTTCCCGGATAGCGGTTTTGATCTGACCGACCTGGAGGGAAGGTTTTAGTCCAAAGGTATCCATGATTTCCTGCCCGTCGATGGGTGGTTGCCAGTTGCGAAGCTGGTCTTTTTGTTCGATCTCCACCATCCTGGAACGGACCATCTGGTAATTTTCCAGGATGGTCCTGACTTTTTCCGGTTTTTTGCTGGTAATATCAGCCTCGCAGAGGATCATCAGGTCATCCACGTCCTCACCCGCTTCAAAGAGCACCCGGCGTATGGCACTGTCGGTGATTTCCTCTTTGGTCAGGCTGATCGGGCGCAGATGAAGGCGTACCAGGTTCTGTACATATTTTAAGCGGTGATCCCCGGGCAGCCGCAGTCTTTTGAAAATACGGGGCAACATGCTTGCTCCTAATAGATCATGTCCATGAAAGGTCCAGCCCTGCTTTCCGTTGAATCGTTTGGTCGCCGGTTTGCCGATATCATGGAAAAGCGCTGCCCAGCGAAGCCAGATATTGTCCGATTTCAGGGCTACGTTGTCGAGAACCATGAGGGTATGGTAAAAATTATCTTTATGTCCTTTGCCATCTTTGTATTCCACTCCTTCGAGGGCGGTCAGTTCGGGCAGAAAATGTTTAAGAAGGCCCGCCTGGTGCAAAAGTTTGAAACCCACGGAAGGCTGGCTGCAGCAAAGTATTTTTTCGAGCTCTGTGCAGATTCGTTCCATGGAAATAATGCTGATCCGGTCGGCGGTCTGCTGAATGCCCTGGAAAGTATGGGCATCAATGTGATACCCGAGCTGACTCGCAAAGCGGACGGCACGAAGCATGCGAAGCGGATCATCGGAGAAAGTACGTTCCGGTTCCAGAGGCGTTTTGATCAGCTTCATTTCCAGGTGTTTCATACCATCGAAAAGGTCGATCAACTGGCCGAAATCTTCATCATTGAGGCTGAAGGCCATGGCATTGATGGTAAAGTCCCTTCGCCGCAGGTCATCCTCCAGGCTGCCGTCTTCCACCATCGGCTTCCTGGAATCTTCCCGGTAGGACTCTTTACGGGCTCCTACAAATTCGAGGTCAAATTCACCGTGGATGATCTGGGCCGTCCCAAACCGCTGGAAGATGCTGATCCGGGGTATGGGATAAAGTCGTCCGGCCACTTCCTGGGCAAGGGCGATCCCATTGCCTACCGCCAGAAAATCAATATCGGGAGAGGCCCGGCCAAGCAGTTTGTCCCGGACATATCCCCCCACCACATAACAGGGAATATCCAGGCTGGCAGCGGATTCCCGGACTACCTGGAAAATCTTTTTTTCGGACGGGCTAAGGCTGAAGATCACGGTTTCCGCTAAAAAATCAGTGAAGTTAAACAGTCATGGTTTCACGGGTTTGCAATACATATCCATAGAGTTCTTCCAGAATTTCAAGGACTCCTGGGCCTTCCGGTTCAAGGACCAGCCTCTCGCGGAAGGGTTTGATGCCTTCAATGCCCCTGAAATAATTTTTGTAATGCCTTCTCATTTCAAGTACCCCGAGTTTGGGCCCTTTCCAGCGTATGGAAAAATCGAGATGGGCTTTCACCGCCTCGATACGTTCTTCCAGGCTTGGGGGATCCAGGATTTCTCCATGGATTAGGTAGTGTTTGATCTCCCTGAAAATCCAGGGATGTCCGATGCTGGCCCTGCCGATCATGATGCCGTCCGGGCCGTACCGTTCTTTGTATTCTTTTGCTTTTTGCGGGCTATCGATATCGCCGTTGCCAAAAACAGGGATATGAATGGAAGGATCATTTTTGATCCGTGCGATATGGGTCCAGTCGGCTTCCCCTTTGTACATCTGGGACCGGGTGCGGGCATGAATGCTAATGGCTTGTATTCCGGTATCCTGAAGCCTTTTGACCACTTCATCAATTTTAATGGAATTTGCGTCCCAGCCCAACCTTGTTTTGACGGTCACCGGCAAATGGGTATGTTCCACAACGGCTTTGGTGAGCGCTACCATTTTGGGGATATCCTTTAAAATACCAGCCCCCGCATCCCTGCAAACCACATTGTGGACAGGGCATCCGTAATTGATATCGAGGATCTCCGGCCCGGCTTCCTCCACCAGTGGGATGGCACGGAGCATGGAATCCATTTCGCCTCCAAAGATCTGAATGCCAATGGGGCGTTCTTCGGGGTAAATATCCAGTTTCTGCAAGCTTTTGGCGGCATCCCGGATCAGGCCTTCCACCGAAATAAATTCAGTATAAAGCAGATCGCATCCCTGCATTTTGCAAAGGGCCCGGAAGGGCGGGTCGCTCACATCCTCCATGGGGGCGAGCAGGATGGGAAAATCACCCAATTCGATATCTGCGATTCTGACCATTTGGACCGGCAAAGATACGATTCAGGCTGGTCATATACCATAAATCAATATTTCAAACTATATTGTTCGGCAAATCCTTTAAGTCCAATGGAAATGATGGTCATCGTCTGCTTTATAGTAGGCTACCTCCTGATCGTATTTGAACATCCGTTAAAAATGGATAAGACCATTCCAGCCCTCCTGATGGGAATCCTTTGCTGGACATTGATCTCGGTTGGGGGACTGGATGTTTTCGGAGCTGAGGCTTCCGGCGATCATGATGTAAACAACATCGTTCTGCATCATCTTTCCAAAATTGCAGAGATCCTGATCTTCCTGATCGGCGCCATGACCATCGTTGAACTGGTTGATTTGCACAAAGGTTTTGCGGTGATCACCAACCGGATCCGGACCACGGATAAACGAAAATTATTGTGGATCATTTCCTGGCTCGCTTTTTTCCTCTCCTCCGTACTGGATAATTTGACCACCACCATCGTCTTTATTTCTTTACTGAGAAAATTGATCCGGGACCGGAATGAACGGATCTGGTATGTTTCTTTCGTGATCATTGCTGCCAATGCCGGGGGAGCCTGGACCCCAATCGGGGATGTGACCACCACCATGCTTTGGATTGCCGGCAAAGTGAGTACTTATTTATTGATTATAAACCTGGCTATCCCTTCCATCCTCTGCCTGGGCCTGCCTTTGTTTATTGCGAGTTTTCTGAAGGCATTCCAGGGCCAGATCAGCAGTATGCACAGTGCAGATACCAAAGACCTTGAACGGGAAAAATTACTGAGCAGCAAAATCATGTTGATTGCCGGAGTGGGCGCACTTGTTTTTGTTCCGATCTTTAAAACCGTCACCCACCTTCCCCCCTGGATGGGCATGATGCTGGGCCTTTCCATCGTATGGTTGATCTCGGAATACATCCATCCCGAGGAGGACTTTACGGAGGACCGGAGGCATAAATACACGGTTCGTCATGCCCTCTCCCGGATCGAACTATCCAGCATTCTGTTTTTCCTGGGCATTCTTATGGCCATTTCGGCACTCGAATCATTGGGTAAACTCGCGCAACTTGCTCAATATATGAACAGGGTGATCCCGAACCAGGACATTGTAGCCACCGTGATTGGCATCATGTCAGCGGTCATTGACAATGTACCCCTCGTGGCAGCGACAATTGGGATGTACGAACTTCCTATGGATGCTAAAATGTGGCATTTTATTGCCTTCAGTGCAGGTACTGGAGGAAGTATGCTCATCATCGGATCCGCGGCCGGGGTGGCTGCCATGGGCATGGAAAAAATTGATTTTATATGGTATCTCAAACGCATTGCCTGGCTGGCCGCGATCGGGTTTTTCGCAGGTTGTGCGGCGACCAGCCTCATCCACCTCATCCTGCACGAAGGTTAAAAATACAATCTCTTGTTTTTTGTTATATTGCAGCCAAACGCGGATCCTGCATGGTGATGCCCGGGCCGGTAAACCAAAAGATGAAATTGTTGGATAGATGGAATGGCTGATCATTTTAAGTTTTGTTATAGGTTACCTGTTAATCGTTTTCGAACATCCCCTTAAACTGGACAAAGCCATTCCCGCCCTGTTTATGGGCATCTTTATCTGGACTGTGATTGCATTGAACCACATGCCCCTGATCGATATGTCGGGTGACCATGGGGTGACGGAGGCAGTGTCGCACCACCTGGGAAAAATCACCGAAATCCTTTTGTTCCTCCTGGGAGCCATGACCATCGTAGAAGCGGTAGACGCTCATCATGGTTTTTCGGTGATCACCAACCGGATCAAGACGAAAAATAAAACGCATTTACTCTGGATTATATCAGGTTTGGCCTTTCTGTTATCTTCCATACTTGATAATCTTACCACCACCATTGTCCTGGTATCCCTTCTGCGCAAATTAATCTATCGCCGGGAGGAGCGGATCTGGTTTGTTGCTTTTGTGGTAATCGCTGCTAATGCCGGCGGGGCCTGGTCTCCGATTGGCGATGTAACCACCACCATGCTGTGGATTGCGGAAAAGGTCAGCTCGATGCAGCTTATTGTCAACCTGATCATCCCTTCTGTCCTCTGCCTGGTCATCCCCTTGTTGGTGGCCAGCAGGATGAAAGTATTCAAAGGCAGTCTGGAGGTATCCGAAGACGAAGAGGAATACTATTCCGGCAAGTCCAGCGGAATCCAAAGTTCAAAGATCATGTTGATTGCAGGCGTTGGCTCCCTGGTATTTGTTCCTATATTCAAATCGGTTACCCACCTTCCACCCTGGATGGGGGTGATGTTCGGCCTTGGGGTAGTCTGGCTGGTTACGGAATTTGTGGACCCGGAAATTGACCTGGATGAAACGGACAGGCATAAATATACACTCCGGCATGCGTTGAGCCGGGTCGAATTGTCCAGTATTCTTTTTTTCCTGGGCATTCTGTTGGCTATCAACGGTTTGGAATCCCTGGGCATACTCAAAAACCTCGCTGTTAAAATGGACGCCATCATTCCTTCTCAGGATTTAGTGGCCACCCTGATTGGGGTTCTTTCAGCCATCATCGACAATGTACCCCTCGTGGCTGCCGCCATCGGAATGTACGAAGTGCCTGTGGATCATGAATTGTGGCATTTTATAGCCTTCAGCGCCGGTACCGGTGGAAGCATGTTGGTTATTGGTTCGGCCGCCGGTGTTGCCGCCATGGGCATGGAAAAAATTGACTTCATCTGGTATCTAAAAAAGATCAGCGGCCTGGCGGCCCTGGGATTTCTGGGTGGTTGTATCTATCTGGCAGTGGTCAATTACCTCTCTGCGGCTTAACTTTGCACCCCGAAACTACATTTCGACAAATGATTGGATATAAAATAAACAGGCTGAGCCTTTTCAGCCTATTCTCCCTGGCCATACTTTTTTCCTGTAAACCCAGTGCCAAGCTCCAGGTCCTGCAGCCCGCCGACCTGGTGATTCCTGAACATATCCAGAAGATCGTGCTGATCGACCGGAGTAAACCCGCCGGAGGTTTCTGGTCGAATGTGGAGAGTGTGCTTACCGGGGAAGAGTACCAGCAGGACAAACAAGGCCGCCGCCGCGCCATGGAGGGGCTCAGCGAATTGCTCCAGAAAACACCACGTTTTGCTACTCTTTATTCCAATATCGAAATGACCGGTTCCAAAGGGGGCCGCGAATTTATGACTCCCCTGCCCTGGAAGGAAGTGGAGGACATCTGTAAAAGATTCGGAGGGGATGCCCTGGTAGCTATTGAAATGTTTGATTCGGATATTGAATCCTCAACCACAAGCCGCAGCGTAAAGGAAAAAGACAAGGATGGAAAAGAAATCACCCGTGTGGTTTTCGACGGACGCCGCCGTGGCAAGGTCAACCTGGGATGGAGGTTTTACGATCCCAAAGAACGCAGCATCGTGGATGAATACCGCGATACCGATACTGAGGAAGTGACCAGCAGCGGGGCTCCAAGCCAGCAGGCTGCGACGAATAACCTGCGGAAATCCTACGAAATCGTTAGGAATATTGCCCATGACCTGGGCGGCAAGTACGGCAAACGAATCGCTCCGGTTTGGATCACTCTTTCCCGAACCTATTATAAAAACATCAAGGGGGCCAATGAGGATAAATTTGAACAGGCTGCCCGCTATGCCGATGCAGGAGAATGGGCCAAGGCTTCGGAGATCTGGGAAAAAGTGGCTTCTATCCGTTCCAATGCGGACGCCGCGGGCAAGGCAACATACAACCTCGCTGTTGCGGCGGAAGTCAATGGACAGCTCAACACCGCCCTTCAATATGCCAGGGATGCTTATACCCAGTTCAGGGATAAAAAAGCTAAAAATTATATTCGCATCCTCGAATTACGTATCCAGGACCTGGAAACCATTCAGCGGCAAATGCACGAAAAAAAGACGAGCTGAGATACTTTTTTGGGCGTCTCCGACGCCTGAATCACACTATTTGAAGATCGAGAATCATAGGGCATCTTCGATGCCAAAAGCCGCCTAAACTCCGTGAACTCCAACCCTCCGTGCGCCCGTGCGCCTAATGATTGGAAGGAGCAAAGCTCCGACCCTGTAATTCATCAATCGCTGTGGGCTATAAAATATAAATGCGGTAGGTGACCTATTTCTTTGTGCCCTTCATGTCCTTTTGGGACCTATAGGAATTATCCCTAAACCCCTTGAACTCCAACCCTCCGCGCGACCAATGGCAGGGAGGAGCGAAGCGCCGGCCATAAAATGTAAATTATCAATTGTCGTGAATTATTGTCAGCCCACAGAGGAATCAATTAAACCCCTAGCAAACTCTTTTCGAACCCATCCTTCCATTTCCAAAAATGTAGTTACCTTGTTATTTCTAAAACGAAGGGAATGAAAGCCAAACACCTTGCACTGAGTATTTATTGCTTGTTGTCAGCTGTTGTCATCGGTCATAGCCAGACCCTGAAAGGCAAGGTCACTGACGAGGCCACGGGAGAAGCACTTATTGGAGCAAGCGTCCAGGTAAAAGGAGGTACTATCGGTACCGTTACGGATTTTGATGGTGATTTTGAACTCAAAGTGGAAGGATTTCCCCTAACCCTAACCTTTTCTTATTTAGGATATACCTCAAAAGACGTTGAAGTCACCGACCAGAAAACCCTCAACATTTCCCTGGAAGGCGAAGCGATCACCCTCGGTGTGGTGACCACTATGGGCCAGCGAATATCCGACAAACAAAAAGCATCCCCGCTCACAGTTGAATCCCTGGATGTGCTGGCTATTCGCCAGGCGGCCAGCGACAACTTTTACGACGGCCTTGGCACCCTAAAGGGGGTTGACCTGACCGCCGCTTCCCTGGGATTCAAGATCATCAATACCCGCGGGTTCAACAGCACCAGCCCGGTGCGGAGCCTGCAGATCATCGACGGCATAGATAACCAGGCACCGGGACTCAACTTTTCCCTGGGCAATTTCCTCGGATCTTCAGAACTGGATGTACTGCGGGTTGACCTCGTACAGGGCGCCAGCAGTGCGTTCTATGGCCCAAATGCTTTTAATGGGGTGATCAGCATGGAAACCAAAAACCCCTTTTATCAGAAAGGACTTAGCGTATATGGAAAGGTCGGCGAACGTAATTTGTTTGAAACCGGCTTCCGCTGGGCACAAACCCTAAAAAACAAAGGAGGCCTTGAAGCCTTTGGTTATAAAATCAATTTTTCATACCTGAGGGCCGACGACTGGGTTGCCGATAATTATGATGCGGTCACCGGAACAGAATCGGCAGCATCCAATCCCGGGGGTTATGATGCGGTCAATATATACGGGGACGAGTACTCTCCGGGGAATGACCTCACCTCCGCCCCACCCTGGTTGTTTCCGGGTGTGGGTATTTGGCATCGATCAGGTTATAAAGAGTCGGACCTGGTCGTTTATGATACACGCAATATTAAAGCCAATGCAGCCCTTCATTTCCGCACCAGGCCGACCGCCCGCGAAGAAAGCCCTGAGGTAATCCTTTCCGGAAATTTTGGCAATGGAACCACCGTATACCAGGGTGACAACCGGTTCAGTCTTCGTGGGATCCTGTTTTATCAGACCCGTCTGGAATTCAGGAAAAGGGATAAATTTTTTCTGCGCGCTTATATGACGCAGGATGATGCAGGCAAATCATACGATCCCTATTTCACTGCCCTGCGGCTGCAGGAAAAAGCCAAGGCCAACCGCAACTGGTCTGCCGATTACATCAACACCTGGCAGCGGATTTATGAACCGAAGGTTTACGAAGCGGGTTATCCGAGAATCAGGGTGGTCGTTAATCCGGATGGGACCGTCACCTCCATGTTCGATCGTGCAGCCGCTTCGAAATGGATTGCGGACAATCAAAACCTGCTGACCCAATGGCACCAGGAAAACAATAAGCTTGCAGACAAAGGCAATCCCATCAACAATTCTCTGGACCGATTCGAACCAGGTACGACTCGCTACGATCAGGCTTTGGATGAGATCCGGAATACCTATAACAATGAAGGAGGCACCCGGTTTTTCGATCAGTCCGCCTTGTATCATGTCCATGGAGAATATAAATTCACTCCCAAATTTGTAAATACCTGGACCGTGGGCGCCAATGCCAGATTGTACACACCTGAAAGCCGAGGGACCATTTTCTACGATTCGGCCGGATTGAAGATCACCAATTTTGAATATGGCGTTTATACGGGAATGGAAAAAAAGACCAACGATGACCGTTGGACCTTTTCCGGAACCATGCGCCTGGATAAAAATGAAAACTTCGATTTCCTGCTGAGCCCGGCTGCCTCCATTGTATTTAAACCCCGCGCGAATAATTTCCTTCGCGTTTCTTTCGCGAGTGCCATCCGGAATCCCACCCTGTCCGATCAATACCTGCACCTGAACGTGGGCCCGGCCATCCTTGCCGGCAATATCGACGGAGTGAATAATCTGATCACAGTTTCTTCCTTCCTGGATTACATCAATACCCTTAAAACGGACCAATTGGTCTATTTCAATATTGACCCGATACAACCTGAAAAAGTGAAGACTTTTGAAATCGGGTACCGCACCACCCTGTTCAATAAATTATACACCGACCTGGGTTATTATTACAGCATTTACAATGACTTTCTAGGTTATAATATCGGGATTGATGCCAGTTTTGATCCCGTTTCCGGCTTTCCCCAGCGCCTTCAGGCCTACCGGTATGCCGCCAACAGCATCAACCAGGTGACTACCCAGGGTGCCTCGGCCGGCTTAAGTTATTATTTTGCCACCTATTACCAGATCCAGGGTAATTATTCCTGGAACAAACTCAACAAGGAATTTGCGGACGATCCCATCATCCCGGCCTTCAACACGCCGGAGCACAAATACAATATTGGTTTCAGCGGCAGGGATATCCCTCTGAAAATCGGAGGCCTTCGACTGAATGATTTCGGGTTTAATGTCAATTACAAATGGATTGATTCCTTCCAGTTTGAAGGATCTCCGCAGTTTACCGGATTTATACCCTCTTACAACCTTTTGGACGGACAAATAAACTGGAGAATAAGGCCCTGGAATACCACCGTCAAACTGGGTGCTTCAAACCTCCTGGACAATAAACAATTTCAGGCTTATGGAGGCCCAAGGATTGGCAGGCTGGCTTATCTCACGCTTTTGTATGAATGGAAAAAAAATTAACCGGGGATTTCTGAAAATAGCAATAAATTAACCTTTACTAATTAACACGCAGGTATGAAAAAACTAAAATTCATTTTCCATATGGCATTGGCTATATGCACCCTATCCGCATATGGTCAGGGAATAAGGTATCTCCAACCGGTTTTTAATGATGTATCGGTTGCGAATACTTTTTATGGTACGAATGTGACTGTCCTTTCTGTGCCCACAACGGGCAAAGGGACCCGCGTCCCATTGCCCGTGAGTATTTATTCACCGACAGGTGATACTGTCAAAAACCGGCCTCTGGTCATTTATATACATACCGGAAATTTTCTTCCTTTCCCTCAAAATCAGGGAACAGCCGGAAGAACCGTCAACGGAGGAGCGCTTGCCGCATTGGGGATGGGCTTTCCCGCCGACTCCCCGCTGGTTGAAATTTGTACACGGCTTGCAAAAATGGGTTATGTCGTAGCTGCCATCGATTACCGGACTGGCTGGAATCCCGTAGCCACTACCCAGACGGAACGGGTGAATACCCTACTTAATGCAGCCTATCGTGGAGTCCAGGATTTCAGGACTGCAGTTCGTTTTTTTAAAAAAACCTTTAAAGAAGCAGGCAATCCTTATGGGATAGACACCTCAAAAATTGTGGCCTGGGGGCAGGGCTCCGGAGGCTACGTCAGCCTGACGGGCAGTACCATGGATAATTACCTGGACATTCCCCTTGCTTCGAAAAGTAAATTTATTGGTCCTGACATAACCGGGGACGGACTTCCCGATCCTTATGTACTGCCTCCAATACACGGTGATATCTATGGAACCGCTTTCGGCGTTAATCCGTTAAATGGGGATACCTTATCACTGCCCAACCACGTTGGATACAGCAGTGACTTTCAATTATCGGTCAATATGGGCGGCGCCCTTCCCGATACTGCGTGGATGGATGGCACGGATTTGCCTGTGATTTGTTTCCAGGAACCCCGGGATCCTTTTGCACCATATAAAGAAGGGTTGGTCCTTGTTCCCAGGGGCGCAATGGCTCCTCTTCCGGTAGTGGAAGTCCAGGGCTCCTACCTGGCTGCTGAAAAAGCCCGCCGCCTGGGGCTTCAGAAAAAAATGATTGACTTGAAACTCAACGATGTATTCACCCAGGCTGCCAATGTTAAAAACGACGGTATTGAAGGCCTCTACCCGATCAACGGCCACCCGTTTAATCCTCTGGATTCCGACCCATGGAACTGGTGGGACACGGCATTCATGGCTTCGGTTGAAAGGCAATTTGGTACAGGAAACAATACCAATGGCCTCTTTACCAATCCGGATATGTCGGCTGCCAAGGCCAGGAGGTATATCGATACCATTATAGGCTATTATGCCCCCCGGGCTTTTGCCGTTCTCAACCTGGGTACCTTTGTCAATACGCCGGACCTCCTCAAAGACACGGACGTCGGTTTCAAAATCATGCCCAATCCGATGGTGAACCAAACCCTTTTGCAAACCAACAGTGATTTTCCAATGAAATCCATCACCTTGTATGACCTGAACGGCAGGGCTGTAAGACAACTCCCCAGTCTGAATACCAATTCCATCACCCTCTACCGTAATGAATTGCCTCAGGGAGCCTATATCCTGCAGGTCACATTCAAAAAAGGGGTGATCTCCAAGACCATACTCGTTCAATAATAAAGACGGATTTCCGGTTATGCCATTACCAGCGAGCCGGGATAAAATAAAAGCCCGG
>CAYOPD010000002.1:39515-42688 GCA_964405735.1 uncultured Saprospiraceae bacterium
ACACTTACGCGACACCAGTGTTTGTCGTCAAAAAACCAGCTTCTCAAGCCAATGCCCTGGTTCTGCATACCCTGCACAAAAGACTTACCTTCCTTTTGAATCGGAAAAATGAGGAAGTTGGTAAAACTGGTCAGAGGCTCATAACCCAGGGTGCGCAGCCCTTTCACAGCCAGGTCGCGGGCTTCCAGATTTTTACGGACACAGAATTGTTTGAACTCTTCATCCTCCAGGGTAGCCAGGGCGCCATGCATTGAAGGCGCGTTCAGGGTAAAGTCCCAGGTCCTGTATTTTTCGAGTTCTTTGATAAACCCGGACGTCGCCATGACATAGGCCACCCGGAGCCCGGCGAAGCCATGTATTTTTGACAAGGTTTTACCAATCATCACATTATCCCCCGCCTGCAGCCGGCGCACCATGCTGTGGCGGGCGGGATCGGGAATGTAGTCATTGTAAGCCTCGTCGACAAAAACCAGTACTTTTTTACTCACGCGGCTGCAAAAAGCATTCAGCTCATCCGGATCGACGATGGTGCTGCAGGGATTGCCCGGATTGCAGATATAGACCAGTTTAGTCTTAGGGGTAATGGCCTTCTCCATGGCCCCGAGGTCGTGTTCATACTTTTTATTGAGGGGTACTTTTATCCAGTTGCCTCCGATGGCGGAAGCGGTGGTCAGCATCAGGTCGAAGGTGGGGTGGGCGGAAATCAGGTCACCGTGTTCCAGTCCAGTGACCGCGCCGACCAGGTTGAGTATCTCGGAAAGACCTGCACATAAAAAGATTTGTTCAGGGCGGACCCCTTCGAAAGCGGCAATTTTAGATTTCAATTCAATGGCTACCGCGCGGGAATAAAGGTTGGCGTCTTTAAAGCCGTGAATGATTGCCATCTTGGCCCGGTCCGAAGGGCCGTAGGGATTTTCATTTGATGTTAGCCTGGCTTTCAAAACGACCGGAGCTTCTTCGAGCATCCACCTCCCGGTATGCGGATGCACCCGGTTGAGGTATCGTTTGGTTTCGGCCTGCAGGCTAAAGGGCAAGGCACTGCCCAAAGCGAGGCCAAGACTGGTTTTTAACCAGTCCCTGCGACCCAGTGGTATTGACTTCATGATTGGATGAGATTTGCTACTAATGTAAGGAAAAGCTGGAAATAAACAGCGATCAGCGATCAGCGATCAGCGATCAGCGATCAGCGATCAGCAAAAATTATAAATCGTAAGCCGAGGTTTTCGCAATTCGACCTATCTTTCTGAAAACAAAACTGAATGAAAAAACTGTTTATAATTTTCCTGTTCATTTCAAGTACGATGGCAAAGGCACAAGGATCCTGGACCCCTTTATTTGATGGCAAATCGCTGGCCGGCTGGCACAATTATAAAAAAACCACCGTCACCGGATGGATGGTCGAAGACGGGGTGCTGACCACCGATGGCAAAGGTGGTGACCTGGTGACGGATAAGGAATTTGGTGATTTTATCCTGGAATTTGACTTTAAAGTCAGTCCGAAAGGCAACAGCGGTATTGTCTACAAAGTCGTCGAAGGGGAAGGGGACGCCTATTTTGCAACATACGCTTCCGGGCCTGAATACCAGCTCATCGATGATGTCCATTACCCGGCAAAACTCAATGAAACCCAGAAGACCGGGGCAAACTATGACCTGAACCCGCCCAAATCCCTGCCCTCCAAAGCCGCCGGGGAGTGGAACAGGGGCAGCATCACCGTCAAGAAAAACAAAATCACCCATAAGGTCAATGGCAAGACCGTCGTAAAATATAACTATGGGGATGAGGCCTGGAATGCGGCGGTCGCCAAGAGCAAATTCGCAAAATGGCCCTATGCCAATGCTCACCACCGGGGCAAGATCGCTTTGCAGGGCCATAACGACAGGGTTTATTTCCGGAACATCCGGATCAAAGAATTGTAATTTTTATCCATACGCATCATCTTCAATATTATGCAAAAGGTAGCCATGCTCGGCTCTGGTTTTATCGGCCGTTTTTATGCCAAATCCATACACAACCAGAGAAGCCGCGACAAAGTCATTGCCATCTATGCCCGCAGGGAAGAAAGCGCAAGAAAATTTGCTGAGGAATACGGGTGCACTTTCTGGTCCACCGATATGGAAGAGGTCATCGCCCATCCGGAAGTGACCATGGTATGCATCGCCTTGCCCAACAATCTCCATGAGGGAGCAGTGCATCTATGCGCCAAACACCATAAAAGTGTGATTTGCACCAAACCCCTGGGCCGGAACAGCGAAGAAGCTTACCGGATGCTGAAAGCGGTTGAGGAAACCGGCATCTTTGCCGGTTACCTGGAGGACTTGTGTTATACTCCCAAAAACCTCAAAGCGGTGGCCATGGCTCAAAACGGGTCCCTGGGCCGGATCCTCTGGGCCAAATCCAGGGAAACCCATCCCGGCCCGCACAGTGATTGGTTTTGGGACAAGGAACAAGCCGGCGGGGGATGTATGCTCGACCTGGGCTGCCATTGTGTGGAAATCGGCCGTAATTATATTGGCAAGGACGTCAAACCCATTCGGGCCTTTTGCTGGGCAGCCACCCAGGTAAAACCCATCGATGCCGAAGACCATGCCATCGCCCTCATCGAATATGAAAACGGGGCAATCGGCCAGTTTGAAACCTCCTGGTCATTTCGAGGGGGCATGGACCTCAGGGATGAAGTGATGGGCACAGAAGGCACCATATGGCTCAACAATTTCCTTCGTACCGGCTTTGAGGCCTTCACCACCGGTAAGGGGGGCGATTATATTTCGGAAAAATCGGAAACCAATTCCGGCTGGTTGTTCCCGGTCGGCGATGAAATCAATGAGCTGGGATATAACCATATGTTTACCGATATGTTTTCAGCCGAGGAAGAAGGGCGTGAACCGGCGGAGACCTTCTACGATGGTTATATCGTAAACGCCATATTGGATGCGTGTTATCGATCAGCTGAAAGCGGCAAATGGGAACCCATCGAACTCAAAGAATGGCGTGGCCGCACCGGCCTGTCAAAATTCAGCGGTTACCAGGAATACGACGCCGATCATTATTTTATAAAAGAAGAAGTCACCCATGACGGAAGGCATAAGCTGATCCTGAAAGACAAAAATTCCGGGAAGTTTGTAGAGAAAGACCTTTTGTAGAAGTTGGGAGTTGGGGGAACCTCAAACCTC
>CAYOPD010000002.1:42788-76021 GCA_964405735.1 uncultured Saprospiraceae bacterium
GTTTGTAGAGAAAGACCTTTTGTAGAAGTTGGGAGTTGGGGGAACCTCAAACCTCAAACCTCTTACCTCAAACCTCTTACCTCAAATCTGCCATTTCATATCCCAATTATTCTTATATTAGTTTTCGAAATATTTAATTTTAAAACCAAACCTTAAATGTTATGGATGCAATTCTTCCCATTTTAATCAACGCAATTTTTGGCGGCGGCGGTGGCTGGCTGGCGTCCCTGCTCAAGAAAAACGGGCTTGGCCTCGTTGGTAATCTGTTATCCGGAGCGGTAGGGGGAAATGTCCTTCCCCTGATCACCTCTGCCCTTGGCTTATTTGCCAATAGCGGGGATGGGGGCAGTCTTAACCTGACTTCTATCCTGACCGCGCTGGTGGGTGGCGGAGCTGGCTCGCTGCTAGGTGGCTTGTTCAAAAAGGCTCCGGCTGCAAAGTAAGTAGTAGTTGTCAGTGATCAGTAGTCGGTGGAAGCTTTCCTGATGCATCGGGAGTTGATTACTGATTACTGATTGCTGATTGCTGATTGCTGATTCGCCCTGTCATTAATTTTTCCATAATCAATTTTAACCCTGTTTAACTATCGATTTGCGTGTTTATATCAAACATGCCAATCATGAAAACATTTTTCAACTTCGCATCAGCACTTGTACTTACTTTAAACCTAACTGCACAATCCGGCATTGAACTCAGTATCGGACCCTCTTTCAGCAATGTCTCAGTCCGGGGCTTGCAGTCTTCACTCCGGCCGGACCGGACCCTGCACGCAGGACTCCAATTGCAAGCTTTATGGGACCAGGGGCTGGGTAGCGGTTTTTCTTTTGCCACGGGCTTAGGGTATAAGGAAAAAGGATTTCACGTTCGTGAGGGAATCGATATGAATGTATTTAATCTGCCGGTAAATATCGGCGTTGAAGCCATCACCACCCTGAAATACCTGGAACTTCCTTTGCAATTGAGGTACCATAGTTCGGCAGAAGGCCCGCTTGGATTTTTTGTTTTTGCAGGCCCCACCCTCTCCTATGCCCTGCAAGGCGACGTCCGGACCCGGGCCAACCTGATCTTTGACATCAATCTTACAAAAACCAAACTCAACCTGGACCAGGATATTTATAATCGCCCGGAATGGAGCGGCCTTGCAGGTATCGGCGGTACGGTGCAACTCAAAAATGGCGCAATTACGGTCCAGGCAGGGTACCAGCAGGGATTCAGCAGGGTCGTGGATAATACCCTCCTCGACTTTCGCCTCAGGAATTATGGATTTGGCATGAATATTGGGTATAAGATAATTCTGTAAGGACTTTTTTTAATCCCAAAAATGAAGTGTGGAAACCCAGACCCGGGGTTTCCGCACTTTTTTTTATTTCCCACAGCTTGGTGATTCTCACAACGACACAGCGCAGCGAAGAGCAACGAATATTTTGTACAAAGGTTCTTGGCTAGTCTAAGGGTAGTCTTGCAAATTTGTTTGCTCCCTTCGCCTTTAACCCTTCGCCCTTCCTCCTTTTTCCTCCCTTCCTCCATTTCTCCTTTTCTCCTATTCTCCAGCCTTGGTTTGCGAAATCCTTCTATTTTTGTGGCGCCTTAATTTAAGAATCATGAATCAGACAAAAAGTGAATCAAGCCGGCTCATGTGGATCTATACCCTGGTCTCCCTGGTCATTATGGTAGCATTGCTGGCAGTCAAGCCGGAATGGTTTTGGGTGGCCCTGCCGTTTTTCGGCACCTACCTGGTCAAGGCCTTTGGGGTTATTTAAGCCCTCACGACCGTTCAAAGAGCCACCAGATGGGCTTGTGCCCCTTTGCCACCCTGAAATGGGTGTCTATATGCTCCTTGATATACTCCATCGCTTCATCCAGTGAATCCGTCACTTTAATCAGGCCGGGGTCTGAAGGTGAAATGGTTTTATAGACCACCATTTCATCGATGAATTCGAACATTTTTTTCCAATAGGCTTTACCGATGAGCACTACAGGGAAATCGTGCACCACATTCGTTTGCATGAGGGTGATCGTTTCGTACAATTCATCCATGGTGCCAAAGCCTCCCGGAAGTACGATGAAGGCATAGGAATATTTCAACAGGAGCGTTTTACGAACAAAAAAGTATTCAATGGTGACCGATTTGTGCAGATAGGGATTGGCGTATTGTTCAAAAGGGAGCACGATATTGATGCCGATGGATTTTCCTCCGTTTTCAAAAGCGCCTTTGTTGACGGCTTCCATGAGGCCTGGGCCACCTCCGGTCACCGTGGCAAATCCCGAAAGGGCTATCCGCTTTCCGATCTCCATGCCGGTTTTGTAAATTTCATCTTCGGGTTTAAAACGGGCGCCTCCGAAGACTGTGATGGCCGGGCCTACAAAATGGAGGGCGCGGAATCCTTTGATAAATTCTTTCCAGACCTTCCAGGCAAAAATAAATTCAAAGGTTCTTGGCTTGGGGCCTTCAAGGAATATGAATTCCCCTTTCGGAATGATTTTCAAGAAATGACCGGTTAAAGCAGGTTGAAGAAATAATCAGGATTTGGCTTTGAGGGTGGGATATTTTATACCCAATTGCTCCAGGTAGTTGTTGTACTTCGTCTCATCGTAATAATAAGGCCGGAGTTTTGGGCGGAATTCGTCCATGATCTCTTTATTGAGGTAGATGGCGGGTTTATCCTGTGGCCCGACCATGGGAGTGTATTTGATCTCCATACCCTGCTCCTTTCTGAAATATTCCCAGGCCTGACGGGTGATTTCGGGTTTGGTAAAAAGGTCGATCAGGGTCATGGCCTCGACTTTCGCCCCGGCGAGCACCCCTTTGTGGGCAATGGGTGTAGCCATGGTGACCGCATTGGACCAGTGATGGCCCTGAAGGCCTGGAATATTGGATGGATAGGTCAGGGTGATCGTAGGCAGTTTCCAGGATATATCCCCGATATCATCGGATCCTCCGCTTACCGGGGAAGACCTGGGAGCTTCGAGCGTATCCAGTTTAATGGCGAGTCCTTCTTTGTTCACGGCACCCACTTCTTCCTGCAATCCTTTGGCCAGCATCTGATCGGCCTCAGACCAGGCAGGCAATCCAACCTGTTTTATATTTTTGTAAGCGGCTTCCGCCATGGGCTGGTTAAAATGCCTTGGCCAGGCGGAACCCAGTATTTTTCGGTTCACTTTGGTGCCGGTCATCATGGCAGCACCGTCCGCGATGCGATTGGCCTTTTCAAAAAGGTTCATGATCTGGGGATAGGAAATGTGCCTCAAATAATACCAGATCGATGCTTTGGAAGGGACGACGTTGGGTTGGTCCCCTCCGTTTTTGATCACGGAATGCGAACGTTGCAATGGGTCCAGGTGCTCCCGTTGATACTGCCAGCCAATGCTCATCAGTTCCACCGCATCCGCAGCACTTCTGCCCCGCCAGGGTGCAAAGCCGGCATGCGCGGCCTCCCCTTCAAATTCATATTCTACCGAGATCAGGCCGGTCCCCTGGGCTTGCCCATATGTGACCCCGAGATTGCTGCTTACATGGGTGAATATGCAGAGGTCCACGGAATCAAAATATCCGTCACGGGTGAAATAGGCCTTGGTGCCTACCAGTTCTTCGGCCACACCAGGCCAGAGAATGATGGTGCCGGATATTTTATCACGCTGCATGATTTCTTTTACGGCCAGGACGCTCAGGATATTGAGGGGGATCCCGCTGTTGTGCCCTTCTCCATGTCCCGGAGCTCCTTCAACGATGGGATCGTGATAAGCTACGCCCGGTTTTTGGGAGGCCTTTGGTATACAATCGAGATCAGAACCAATAGCGATCACCGGCTTGCCATTGCCCCAACTGGCCCACCAGGCCGTGGGCACTCCCGATATCCCTTTGGTGATCTTAAACCCGTTTTTCATCAGGATGCCGGTGATGTATTCCGAGGTTTCCGTTTCCTGGAAGCCGAGTTCTGCAAAACTGAATAATTTATCGACCATGACCTGTGCCATTTTAGCCTGCCCGTCAATTTTATTTTTGACCTCCGCTTTAAGGGCTTCGATCTGGCCCGGCGTGTATACTTTTTGTGAAAAACCTGGCGAAAAGGCCATGACAAAAAAACAGAACAACCACATGTATTTCATTGGATCAGGAGTATTGAATAACAAACTTAAATAAAAAAATCAATTCATTTGGATTGCTTACATTAGCCTCCGCTGTACCATATGCATATCATTGACGCGCACCAGCATTTCTGGAAATACGAGCCTGCTCTTTACGATTGGATCGACGACAAAATGGACATTCTGAGGCAGGATTATTTTCCCGACGAATTGAATGCAACCTATGCCGCAAACCAGGTGGACGGCTGTGTTTCGGTCCAGGCCATTTCCACGGAAAACGAAACGGGCATCCTGCTGCAGCATGCCGAACAACATGGTTTCATCAAAGGAGTCGTTGGGTGGGTGGACCTCTGTGACCCCGCTTCTGGGGAACGGCTGAAACATTTTTCTTCCCACCCCAAATTTAAAGGGGTGCGTCATGTGCTGCAATCCGAACCGGTTGATTTTATGGAAAGGCCGGATTTCCTGGAAGGGTTGAGCCGGCTTGCCCCGCTCGGCCTGACCTATGACGTCCTGATCTATCCAAGGCATTTATTCACGGCATGGGAGATGGTAAAAAAATTTCCCGATCAGAAATTCATCATCGACCACCTTGCCAAACCCATGATCAAATCAAAACAATTCGAGCATTGGAAAGACCTGATGCGAAATTTCGCGGACCTTCCCAATGTTTATTGCAAGATTTCCGGGATGGTGACGGAAGCGGACTGGAAACAATGGAGATATCCCGATTTTATCCCCTACCTGCAAGCGGTATCTGAAATTTTCGGCCCCGGCCGCCTGATTTTTGGTTCAGACTGGCCCGTTTGCCTGCTTGCGGCCAGTTTCAAAAACGTGCTGGATATTGTCAAAACTTTTACGGAGGCCTGGTCGGCGGACGAAAAAGAAATGGTATTTTATAAAAATGCGGTTCAATTCTATAACTTAGACCGATCATGGATCTCGGAATAAAAGACAAGGTGTTTATAATCACCGGAGGGGCCAAAGGCATTGGAAGGTCCATTGCCCTTACGATGGTCGCGGAAGGGGCCCGTCCGGTCATCCTGGACAGGGATGACCAGGCAGGTGCACAACTTGTTGAGGATATTAAAGAGGCCGGAGGGCACAGCATTTTCCTGAAAGTGGACCTCACGGAATTCGACCAATGCCTGGACGCGGTGAACTTTACAGTGAATCATTATGGCCGGCTGGACGGATTACTCAACAATGCAGGCATCAACGATAATGTTGGCCTTGAAAAAGGCAATCCTGAAGCCTTTGAGAAAAGCCTTCAGCTCAACCTGATGCATTATTACAACATGGCCCATCTCTGCCTGCCCCATCTGAAAAAAACCAGAGGGGTGATCCTCAATACCAGTTCCAAAACGGCTGTGACCGGCCAGGGAGGCACTTCGGGTTATGTCTGTGCCAAAGCCGGGATACTGGGGCTTACCCGGGACTGGGCCGCTGAATTGATTCCCTACGGCATCCGGGTCAATGCCATGGTTCCAGCGGAAGTATGGACTCCGCTTTATGAATGGTGGGTGGGCACCTTCCCGGACCCGTTAGCCAAAAAGGAACTGATCGCATCCAAAATTCCCTTCGGGCGGCGGTTTACCACACCCCAGGAAATCGCGGACATGGCTGTTTTCCTCATTTCTGCCAGAGCATCCCACATCACCGGTGAGCATGTATACGTCGATGGGGGTTATACGCACCTGGACCGCGCCCTTACCTGATAGATCCTTCGATTATTCCTGTATTGCATTTAAATCATTTTCATGCCCCGACATTGTTTTGCACTCGACCTCAAGGATGATCCAAAACTCATCGAAGAATACGAACGTTACCATGAAGCGGTATGGCCGGACATCCTCCAAAGCCTGAAAAATGCCGGCATCGTGGATATGGAGATCTACCGCGTGTTGAACCGGCTGTTCATGATCATCGAAGGCGATGAGGCTTTCAGCTTTGAAAAAAAAATGCATATGGACAAAAACAATCCCAGGGTGCAGGAATGGGAAGAACTGATGTGGAATTACCAGCAGGGGTTGCCAGGCCTGGCGGCCGGTGAAAAGTGGATGCCGGCAAAACTCGTATTTAAATTATAAGCTCCGACCAATGTTTGACCTAAGCCGCAAAACCGCCTTGATCACAGGAGCAGCCAGTGGGATTGGCAAAGCCATCGCCTCCGTACTGGCTACCCGGGGCGCCCGGGTCATCATTTTTGACCTGAATGAAGCTGCCGCTTTGGAGGCTGCTGCAGAAATCAACGCTTCCGGTGGAAATTGCCGGTCTGTAGCCGCGGACGTCACCGACCTGGAACAGATCAAAACGCTGATCGCCGCTATTGAAACGGAATCACCGGTAGACATCCTGATCAACAACGCAGGCATCGGGCATATCGGCAATGCGGAAAATACCATGCCTGATTTTTTTGACCGGCTTTATGCCATTAATGTAAAAGGATACTACCACATGATCCATGCCGTATTGCCTTATATGGTCCAAAGGGCAGCCGGCGTGATCCTCAATATTGCTTCCGTTGCGGGCACCGTAGGCATTTCGGAAAGGTTTGCTTATTCGGTCAGCAAGGGAGCCGTGCTGGCCATGACCCGGTCCGTGGCCAAAGATTTTATCCGTCAGGGTATCCGCTGCAACAGCATCAGCCCGGGCAGGGTGCATACGCCATTTGTAGATGGTTACCTGGCCAAGAATTATCCGGGCAAGGAAGCCGAGGTCTTTGCCCAGCTTGAAAAAACCCAGCCCCTGGGCCGTATGGGAAAACCGGTAGAAATCGCTTACCTCGCCCTCTATTTGTGCAGTGAAGAATCTGCTTTTGTCACCGGGACCGATTTCCCGATTGACGGTGGATTCATCACCCTCAATTCCTGATCTTTATCTTCATCCCAAAAAATACCTGATAAACATGAAACTCATCCGATTTGGTCAGCCTGAACTGGAAAAACCCGGCCTCCTTCTTGAAGATGGACGGTATATTGATGTAAGCGATGTCATTCCAGACTATGATGAATCTTTTTTTGCCTCCGGACAGGTCAGTGAATTGCATGAATACGTCGATACCACCGATGGCTACAGGCTGGTAGATCCCGCCACCCGGCTGGGCCCACCGCTGGCCAGGCCCTCAAAGCTTATTTGTGTGGGCCTGAATTATGCAGGCCATGCGCGGGAGACCGGAGCAGATATCCCAAAAGAACCGGTGCTTTTTTTCAAATCCACGACGGCGATCTGCGGTCCAAACGATGACCTGCTGATTCCGCCTGGTTCGGTCAAAACCGATTATGAGGTGGAGTTGGCCATAGTGATAGGTCAAAAAGCGTCCTATGTCCCCATGGATAAAGCGGATGATTTTATTTTCGGTTATTGCCTTCACAACGATTACAGTGAACGTGAATTTCAACTGGAAAGAGGCGGCCAATGGGTAAAAGGCAAGTCCTGTGACAGTTTTGCTCCCCTTGGGCCTTTTATACTCACAAAAGACGCGATGCCCGATCCTCAGAACCTGCGCCTCTGGACCAAACTCAATGGAGAAATGGTCCAGGATTCTTCCACGGCCGACATGGTCTTTGGAGTACGTTATCTTGTACATTATATCAGCCAGTTTATGACCCTTCTTCCGGGGGATGTCATCACCACCGGGACCCCTTTCGGAGTCGGCATGGGGAGAAAACCACAAAGATTTGTAAATCAAGGAGATGTAATTGAAATCGGAATCGACTTCCTGGGCAGTTCCAAACAAAAAGCTAGAAATGTCGTATCATTGCCCTGAAATCTTACTGACGTAAGATCATTGGCGGCTTACATACGAGGATGGAATTGTTGATTATTTTGTTGCTGATTTTGCTGAATGGGATATTTTCCATGTCAGAAATTGCACTGGTATCCTCCAGGAGGTCAAGGCTCGAAACCGCAATAAAAAAGGGGGACCAAAATGCAAAAATTGCACTGGCGACCCTTCAATCCCCTACCCGTTTTCTTTCGACTGTTCAAATTGGGATCACCCTCATTGGAATCCTCATGGGTATATACAGCGGGGAAACCATCACCAAAGACCTGGAAGTCTGGGTAGAAAAATTTACGGACCTGCAGCCCTATTCCCACAGCATTGCCGTGACCATCGTGGTCATCATCATGACTTTTTTTTCCCTGGTACTGGGAGAACTCGTTCCTAAGCGCATTGGGATGGCCTATCCGGAAACCATATCCAAAATCATGGCCCGGCCGATGAAGACGCTTTCCCTGATTGCAGCACCATTCGTATGGCTGCTTTCCCATACCGGTGATATCCTGATCAGGTTGTTCCGGATTAAAAATACTCCGGAAGGCAAAGTCACAGAAGAAGAAATCAAACAAATCATCCAGGAAGGGACAGAGGGCGGTGAAGTCCAGGAGATCGAGCAGGACATCGTGGAAAGGGTTTTTCACCTCGGGGACCGGAAAATATCCTCCCTGATGACGCACCGGAATGAGATCGTGTTCCTGGACATCAACGATCCCGCAGATATCATCCGAAAAACAGTGAGTGACGAACTGCATTCCGTCTACCCGGTGATGGATGGGGATAAAGACAATATACAGGGAGTGGTCTTCCTCAAAGACCTGTTTACCCATATTGACGACGACCAGTTCCGGCTCAGCGAATACCTCAAGCCTCCTAAATTCCTCATTGAAAATACAAGCGCTTACAAAGCGCTTCAGTTATTCAAGGATACCAAACTTCATTTTGGAATCGTCACTGATGAATACGGCCAGGTTCAGGGCATGGTCACCATGAACGACCTTCTGGAAGCGCTGGTCGGAGGCGCTGATGAATTTTATGATGAAGAATTTTCCTTCGAAGAACGAGAAGATGGTTCCTGGCTGATTGACGGCCATTATCCCATTGCGGATTTTCTCCATTATTTCGGCCTGGACGAACTGGCTTCTAAATTTGAATTCAATACCCTCGGTGGCCTGGTCCTGCATGAACTCAAACATATTCCCCGCGCCGGTGAACGAACCATGTGGAAGGATTTTATCCTTGAGGTCATCGATATGGACGGGGCGAGGATCGACAAGATCCTGGTGAAAAAAAAGGATGACTGAGGCGCCTTTACAGCCGACTCTGCCATCGAAATTTCAGAACCAAATGACGGGCATTCTACCTTTTCGTTTTTTTATGCTTCAAGACCGTCCCCGCAAATTATCTTTATCCCTATCTAAATTTCCTTTCATATGGTGCCACAATTCCTCCTCGATCTTCGTGAATTCATCAGCCAGCCCTGGCCCTGGTGGCTGGGCGGCATGATGATCGCTTTCATCATGTTTTTATTACTCTGGTTTGGTAAAAACTTTGGTATTTCCGACAATTTCCGGATCATGTGCGCGGCCGACGGGGCCGATCAAAGCACCGATTTTTTCAAGTTCAACTGGAAGGACCAGGAATGGAACCTCCTGGTTGCCCTCGGCGCGGTTTTCGGAGGATATCTTGCTTCCCATTATTTTTCCGGACCAGATGGAGCCGTCGCCCATGTCTCTCCCTCCACCGTGGAAAGCCTGCGCAACCTCGGCCTTTCTTTTGCAAATGATCAAGTGCCCTTAGTGCCCGAATGGTATTCCTGGGAAGCGATTTTCAGCCTGCGGGGCCTGGTCTGTATTGTAGGTGGTGGTTTCCTTGTTGGTTTTGGGGCCCGATATGCCGGAGGATGTACTTCGGGCCACGCCATCAGTGGGCTTTCAGCGCTTGAACTGCCCTCCCTGGTTTCGGTCATTGGCTTTTTCCTTGGTGGTCTGGTGATGACTTATTTGATCCTTCCTTTATTGTTGTAAACGGCATTGTTTATTTCTTTGAACCGAAAAATTTTTTAGGTATGCGGATGTCAAGGTTTATTTTTATCGGAATCCTTCTTGGATTTACTCTCTATAAAACGGAAGCGGTCTCTTTTTTCCGGATATTCGAAATGTTTCATTTTCAGTCCTTCCATATGTTTGGCATCATCGGCACCGGGGTGGCGCTCGGTATTGGGGTGGTTTACCTGATCAGGCACTTTCACCTGAAATCGGTGGAAGGCCAGGAAATCGTGATCCCTCCAAAAGCCAAGACCTATCCCCGTTATGTTATCGGTGGTTTTATTTTTGGCCTGGGCTGGGCACTGGCAGGTATTTGCCCCGCTCCGATGTTTATCCTGATGGGCAGCGGATATACGGTCCTGGTCCTGTTTTTAGCGGCGGCCATGACGGGGACTTATGTATATGGAAAGTTCAGAAGCAAATTGCCGCATTGAGAATGTGGAATTGTGGAATTGCTGAACTGGCTAACTGGCTAACTGGCAAACTGATAAACTGATAAACTGGCTAACTGATCAACTGGCTAACTGATAAACTGTCATCCCGGTTTAGCCATCTCCCCACTGCTGCCATAGATCGGGTCTTCGCTCCCTTGTCCTCTCTAATGCCTGCTCGTGAAGCCATTCGCGGATGGCCTTTTCATTGCCGCTCATTAAAACATCGGGCACCTTCATCCCTTTGAAGTCCGCCGGACGGGTATATACCGGAGGGGACAATAAACTGTCCTGGTGCGAGTCGGTCAGGGCGGAAGATTCATCTCCCATCACGCCCGGGATCAGTCGAAGGACCGCGTCGGTCAAAACGGCCGCCGCGATCTCACCCCCTGATAAGACATAATCCCCGATAGAGATCTCCCGGGTCACGTAAAGGTCCCGGATGCGCTGATCAATTCCTTTATAATGGCCACAAATGAGCAGGAGGTTTTGGCAGAGGGACAAGCGATTAGCGAGATTCTGATTGAATACTTCACCATCGGGACTCAGGTAGATGACGTCCTCGTAGGAACGCTGGCTCTTCAGATGCTCAATACAGGCCGCCAACGGTTCGGGCATGAGGACCATGCCTGCGCTGCCCCCATAGGCGTAGTCGTCAATCTGGCGGTAGGCCCCTTTTCCATATTCCCGGAGGTCATGTACGTTGACCTGGAAAAGCCCGGCCTCCATAGCCCGCCGGTAGATGGCATTGTCAAAAACGCTGTCGAAATAGCGGGGAAGGGCTGCTATAATATCCAGCCGCATCGGGTCATGAACCTACTTTGATTAATTCCACATCGAAAATCAGGGTGGCATACGGCGGGATCGCTTGTCCTGCCCCATTTTCCCCGTAACCGAGATAATAAGGGATATACAACCTGTATTTGGAGCCTTCACTCATCATTTGCAGGGCTTCTGTCCATCCGGCAATCACCTGGTTGGTGATCAGTTGAATGGGTTCGCCCCGCTTTACCGAACTGTCGAAAATGGTGCCATCGATGAGTTTGCCTTCATAATGCACGGTGACCGTATCGGCTATGCCAGGCTTTCTGCCCTGGCCCTGGGTGAGGATTTCATATTGCAGACCCGATTTGGATACATGGATATTGGGTTTTTTAAGGTTTTCGGCGAGGTATTTTTCACCAGCTTCTTTTACCGGACCATAGGTCAGCTCTCTTTTATCTGCCAGGTACTTGTCAACAATGGCTGAACACTGGTTCAGGTCGAGCGTTCCCATATCCAGGATGGCATGAAGCACTCCTTTTGTAAAGTCTTCGACATGAAGCTCATTGAAACCCTGGGATTTAAGATTGGTTCCGATAAGGGATCCCAGGGAATAAGAAAGGGTATCGGTGATTACTGAATCTTTTGAAATAGTCATGGTCTGGCTAAAGGATGGTTGAAAAAAAACAATAGAGATTAGAAGGATTAACAGGTTTTTCATGAAAATCAGGATTTTTTTAATTGTGCATAATGATGATAATAAAGCGGGATGGTTTCAATGCCTTTATAAAAATTAAAAAGGCCGTATTTTTCATTGGGTGAATGGATATTGTCTGAATCCAGGCCAAAACCCATCATGACCGTTTTGGCACCGAGGATTCTTTCGAACAGCGTTACAATGGGTATACTGCCACCTCCCCGCTGAGGAATGGGTTTTATGCCAAAGCTGTCAGTCATAGCCAGTTCTGCCGCCTTATACTCCATAGAGTCCGTAGGCGTTACGGCCGGATGACCCCCGTGATGCGGTGTGACTTTGACTTTAACGCCGGCCGGAGCAATGGCAATAAAGTGATCACTAAACATCCGTGTGATTTCATCGGGGTCCTGGTCCGGGACCAGGCGCATGCTGATCTTCGCAAAAGCTTTAGAGGGCAGTACGGTTTTGGCCCCTGCCCCGATATATCCACCCCAGATGCCATTGACGTCCAGCGTTGGTCGGATTGAAGTCCTTTCAAGGGTGGTATAACCTTCCTCACCGGCAACTTCCCCGATGCCTAAATCCCTGCAATATTCATCAAGGTCAAAAGGAGCTTCATTCATCTCTTTACGCTCTTCGGGGGAAACCGGTTTTACTTTTTCATAAAATCCCGGGATGGTGATCCGGTGTTGTTCGTCGTGCATGGATGAAATCATCCGGGCAAGGACATTGACCGGATTTGCCACTCCACCCCCATAAACCCCGGAATGCAGGTCCCGGTTAGGGCCGGTGACTTCCACCTCAACATAGCTCATACCGCGTAATCCGGTCGTCAGGGAAGGTACGTCATTGGCTATCAAGGCGGTATCGCTGATCAGGATGACATCGCACGCAAGCATTTCCCGGTGGTCTTCGAGGAAGATCTCCAGGTTGTTGGAACCGATTTCCTCCTCCCCTTCGATGATCATTTTAATGTTACAGGTCAAACCGCCTGAGGCCTTCATGGCTTCAAAGGCTTTGATGTGCATAAAAAACTGGCCTTTGTCATCGGCAGCTCCCCGTGCATATATATTCCCGTCGCGGATTTGCGGTTCGAAGGGAGATGTAGTCCATAAATCGAGGGGATCCGGGGGCTGAACATCATAGTGTCCATAGACCAATACGGTTGGCATAGAAGGGTCCAGGATATGTTCCCCATAAACTACAGGATGTCCGGGTGTGGGATAGATTTGAACCTTATCCACCCCGGCTTTATGAAGATGAGCGGCTACTTCTTCCGCAGTGCGGTCCACGTCTGCTTTGTATTTCGGGTCTGCACTGATTGAAGGGATCCGGAGGAGGCCAATCAATTCTTCTAAAAACCGGGATTTATTCTCATCGATATAGGCTTTAACTTCCGGCATCATGGTCAAAAAAAAATTTGGCTGCAAATATACTGATCTTTAATAAGGGCAGATTGAAAAAGGGAGACCTTTCATGGGATCCATTACCTTGGTTTTATTATAGTTAAATTCACTGTTTTCACCGGTCGATGCATGCAGATTGCCCCGGAATTCGGCACCGGGATGTAATTTTATCTGCATTTTGCATTCATGTCCAATTTGAATCGTATTCTCGGAGCAGGTTTGTTCCTTTTGGCTGCCCATATCGAACCCTACAGGGTGGATGGGCAGGTCTCAACCAAGGGACCCTGGGAACCCTACCCTCAGGAATTTGTCCGGAATATGGCCATTCAGGCTTCTTTGGAACGAGAATCGGTTCAGCGTTCCATGCAGTCGGAAAAATTGATTCTTGATCAGCTGCAACAAAAACGCACCTCGACGACCGGATCAGCGGCTCAAACCCTGCGTGTGGAGATAAAAAACAGCTCAAATAAATTTGATCAGCTTCAGGAAGAGCTCATGGCAGTGATCAAAAAAGGGAAGCAACTCAAAGACCTGATCGGTCAGCCGGATAAATGGGTAATCAAACGGTTGAGAAAAATGGATTTTTCGCACTTTACCCCGTCCTCCAAAAATACAGAACCAAAAAAGCTCGAACCCGCGACACCTTTCGCCGGGAATCCTCTCCCGGTCGAAATGCAAAAATCAACCAAACTGGCGGAGCCCCAAGCTCAGGACCCATCCATGCTGGAATCAAAAGCCACTTCTAAAGGAATCCCTGTGCAGATAAGCCGCGACCTGCCTTATAATGGAAATATTGGCGCCCCGACAACGGCACAGGATGACTGCCTGTTCCAATCTGCTCCTGCAGGCAACAAAGACAAGCCTGGGCTTGCACTCCGTCCGGAAGTACTGCTCAAATACACACCGGAAGTGCTCAGAAAGTACATGGGGGGGCGGGCATACATTACCGGTCAGGCATTCATAGGCACAGAACCGGGCCTGACTTATCTTCAGTTGTACCTGGAGTTTGCAACCGAGCAGGCTTTGCAGCAATATGGCAACCTCGGGAAAAGCATTCTTTTGATCCACCTGATCAATGGGAAAGAAATCCGGCTGGTCGTCAACCGGTTTGACCAGGGAACGGCCGATCCGGAACAGAAAAAAAGCACGATGGCGGGTGTTTATTACCTGGATAAATCAAATGAACGATTGCTTGCGGATAGCCCCGTTGACCGGATCAGGCTGGTTTTTGCAACCGGGTATGAAGAGTTTGTGATTTATAATGTGGATTTTTTCACCCGGCAACTCGCTTGCATCAATGCTCAAAGATAATGCTGGGACTGAAATTGGCCACTGACCCCCGATGGGTAAACCTTGCGGAAAAAAGCCTGGAAGAAATTCTGACCGATCATGCTTATTGCGAACAAAAAGCAGCATCTTCCTGCATTTCCCTCATTCAGCAATACCCCGACAAAAAAGACATGGTGGAGGCGCTGGCTCCTATAGTGACCGAGGAATGGGGTCATTTCAGGATGGTCCTGCGCAAGTTGGAAGAAAAGGGGCTCAACCTGGGCTACCAGCGGAATGACGAATATGTCAATGACTTGCTGCGTTTTCAGGCAAAAGGGGGCAGCAGGGAATCCAGGCTCATTGACCGCCTGTTGATTTGCGCTATGATCGAAGCCAGGAGTTGTGAAAGGTTCCGCCTGCTTTCATTGCATCTGGCAGAACAGGAATTACGGGATTTTTATCATACTTTCATGGTGTCTGAAGCCGGACATTACCGACTTTTTATAGATCTTGCGAAACAGTACGGGAATCCGGAAAAAGTACAAACACGATGGCAGGAATTATTGGATTACGAAGCATCCGTTTTACAGAGTTTTGCCATCCGGGGGGACCGGATGCATTAATCTTCAAAAGAATGTCTATGAAAAAATCGATTCTGATTTTGTTATTAATATGCACCGCCGGTTTCTCCAACGCACAGGCTCTGGATCATATCCAGGGTGAGATCCTTGTCCAGGTGCAGAAAGAATCAGATGTCGCAGCGATCATTTCCCGCTTCAAGGCCCTCCGCAGATCCAACACAGTCACCCCCCTGGCCCCTCATGCGCAGATTTACAGTCTGCGTTTTGATTTTGCACTTTACCACGAGGGTGAATTGCTCGAAAAAGTGAAAAAACATCCAAAAACCCTGGCCGCCCAGTTCAACCACCTCATCACGCCCCGGCAAAACATACCCGATGACCCTTCTTTCGGATCTCAATGGCAGTGGCTCAATAACGGGGTAAATGGAAAAGTCAAAGGGATCGATACCAAAGCCCACCTGGCCTGGAATAAATCCACCGGAGGGAGAACGCCCCAGGGCAAAGAAATCGTGGTCGCCATCATCGATGATGGTACGGAACTCACCCATCCCGACCTGATAGCCAATACCTGGGTCAATGAACATGAAATTCCTTCTAACCAGGTGGATGACGACCAGAATGGTTATGTCGATGATTATTTTGGATGGAATATTCTTTCCGGCAACGATAGCATTGACCAGGGAGAACACGGCGTCTCCGTAAACGGCCTGATCGGCGCTGCCGGGAACAACCAGACGGGAGTCAGCGGGCTCAACTGGGATGTCAAAATGATGAACCTGAAATACGACGTTCGCCAGGGCATTAAAGAATCCGATGTAATCACCGGCTACCTCTATGTTCTTAACCAGCGTAAAATATACAATGCCAGTCATGGGAAGCAAGGAAGCTTCGTGGTGGCCACCAATGCTTCCTGGGGTATAGACAATGGCAAGCCGGAAGACGCCCCTCTCTGGTGCGGCATCTATGATTCCCTCGGCCATGCAGGCATTCTGAATGTGGCTGCCGCGGACAACCGGATACAGGTTAACATTGACAGCCTGGGCGATTTACCATCCTTATGCCCAAGTAATTTTTTGTTGGCCGTCACCGCCATCGGTTCCGATGGAAAAAGGACAGGCGCGTTCGGTGTAAAAAACATTGACCTGGCCGCCCCGGGCGAGAACATTTATACCACCCGGCCTATGGGTACATATGGCTTTGATTCAGGAACTTCATTCTCGGCTCCAGTCATTGCCGGTGCAATAGGTTATTTATATAGCAACAATTGTTTCCAGCTGGAAAACATGGCACTTTCGAATCCTGCTTCTGCCGCGCTCCTGGTCAGGGAAGCCATTTTATCTTCCGTGGACAAACTGGGCACCCTTAATGGATTTGTTCATAGTGGCGGCACGCTCAATTTACTCCGGGCATTGGACCGCATTCAAATTGCCTGCACAGCATGCACCAGCAGGGGGATGGAAAGCCGCATCTATATCGATTCCCTCATCCTGGACGGTTTAAAATTCAGGAGCCGGGACAATTTCGGGTATGGCGACTTTACCGCGGTAGACAGCCTTCGGCCCAGCATCAACCTCGATGGGCAGATCTTATTAAAGGTTTATCCTTATCTCAAGGACAGCCTGACACAATACTATCTCCGCGTATGGATCGACCGCAATCATGACCACGATTTTTCAGATACCGCCGAACTCGTCTGGGACAGTGGGCCAAAACGCATTACGGGCAACCTGGTATCCAACATCCACCTCTCACCCACCCTGATTGACAGCGTCGGCGAATCCACCCTTAGGATCAGCCTGAAAGCAGCCGTAAATATTGGGGATACGGCTCTTCCGGAACCCTGTGATTTTTTCAATGCCGGCGAAGTGGAGGACTATACCATCCAGATCCGGCCTAAATCCTTTGATTGCCCGGATGTGCTCGAACTGGATTCCACCGCCGTATTTGAGACCTCCGCCATCATAAGATACCAGCAAATCCTTCCCAAATTGTTTTATCTGATCCGGTACCGGGAAGCATCCGCAGCGAAATGGGATACCCTGCCTACCCGGGATACCATGGTCCGCCTGGACAAGCTTAAAAAATGCACCGAGTACATTGTAGAATCGAAGACGGTTTGTGATTCCGATACGACCAGGTTCAAAACAATGTTCCGGTTCAGGACCCTGGGTTGTACCGTACCCATCAGGGAGATCAGCCCTTTCAGCGAGGTCAATGTTTTCCCCAATCCTTTCAGTACCCGCTTTACGGTCCGGTTTTACACCGAAGGCCCACTGGATAAGGTGCAGTTCAGGGTGGTGGACATCCGCGGATCAGTCCTGCAGGTCAGGTCCCTGGGCAGGTTAGGATCCGGTAACCATGAAATTGCAGAGGAATTTTACAGCGGCCAGGCCATACCATCCGGTGTTTATTTCGTGCAATTGCTTAGCCGGGAAGGCATGATCAGCAGAAAGGTGGTGAAGTTTTGATCCAGTATCTTAATTCTTTAATTCTTTAATTCTTTAATTTCTTGAAAAAGCTCCTTTTCTCGATGGTATGCCTATATGGCATGCTCGCGATTTCGTGCTCCCCTCCTGTCCCGCCATCCCCTCAAAAAGCGATCATCGGGTATGTTCCCGGATTCCGGGGCTTGCTTCAGGATCTGAATATCGATGCCACAAAACTGACGCATATAAACTATGCTTTTGTGGATGTCAAAGATTCCATGGCCTGGTTGACCAACATGGATACCGATACGGTCAATTTCAAATACCTGGTATCCCTCCGGGAAAAAAATCCAAACCTCAAAATTCTGATATCCATCGGAGGCTGGTCCTGGAGTGAAAATTTTTCCGATGCGGTGCTCACCCCTTCTTCCAGGAAAAAATTTGCTGCTACTTCCGTGGACATCATCCACCGCCATGGCCTTGATGGAGTGGATATCGACTGGGAATATCCGGGGTTCAAAGGGGAGGACAATGTATTCCGGCCGGAAGACAAGGAAAACTTCACGCTGATGTTCCAGGTCATCCGCGAGGAATTGAACCGGTTGACCGCTCAAACCGGAAAAACCTATTTATTGACCACAGCCATCCCCTGTTTCCAGGAATTTATAGACCGGACTGAAATGGGCAAACTGCAGGAATACCTGGATTTTGTCAACCTGATGTCCTATGATTTTTATGTCACCGGGGATACAGCGGGACATCACACGAACCTGTTTCCCTCCACTTCTTATGAATACAATGAATCCGCCCACAAAGCCTTCGAAGCTTATACTGCCGCGGGGGTGCCTGCTTCCAAACTGGTCATGGGGATTGCCTTTTACGGCAGAAGCTGGTTTATGAAAAGCAATGACAACTGGGGCATTGACCGGCCGGTCGATTCAGTGACGCGGGGAGGCGGTTACAGTTTCATCAAAGACAGCCTTTCCATAAGGCCGGGTTTTGTAAGGCACTGGGATGAAAAAGCCAAAGCACCTGTCTTATTCAATGAAACCACCCACCAGATGGTTTCCTATGACGATGAGGAATCGGTGATGCATAAATGCAATTATGTGAAAGAGCACCAGATGGGCGGCGTCATGTTTTGGCAATATGCCAGTGATCCCAAACTATACCTTCTGGATGCCATCAACAAAAACTTCCGTCCCTGATGCAGGCCATTGGCCAGCTCCCGGAACAGCGGATCTATTCCCTGGATGTTTTCCGCGGCATGACCATCTTCCTGATGATTTTTGTCAATGAAGTTGCCGGGATAAAAAACCTGCCAGGGCAGTTTTACCATCTTCCTGCCGATGCCGACGGCATGACCATGGTGGACTGGGTATTTGCCGGCTTTTTATTCATTGTGGGCATGTCCATTCCTTTTGCCGTGAATCAAAGAATTCGGAAAGGAGATACCCTGGTTAAACTCCTGGCACATATCCTCATTCGCACGCTGAGCCTTCTGATCCTGGGTGTTTTTATGGTGAATGCGTCCAGTGGCCACCACGAAGCATCCATGGCCATTCCCATTGCCCTCTGGTCGCTTTTGATTTACCCGGCGGCCATCCTGATCTGGAATCAATACCGCGGGGTACCTATCGCACGGGCCTGGATGCTTCGAAGCCTCGGTTTGCTGATCTTCATTGCCCTCGCTTTACTCTACAAAGGCGGCGAAGACGGCAGTAAGGGCCTGAGCCCTCAATGGTGGGGAATTCTTGGCCTCATCGGATGGGCTTACCTGTATGCCAGCCTCGCCTACCTCCTCGGACGCGGAAACCTGATCGTACTGATTGCAGGTATTGTGGTCTGCACCCTTATTTATGTCGCAGGGCATACCGCAATATCCAACCAGGTCTCCCTGCTGGCCTGGACACGCACTTCCGGAGGCCATGCCACGCATACCAGCCTGGCTTTATGTGGAATGGTCCTTTCGCTGATCCTGTTCGATGCCGGAAATACCTGGTTTGGGGCCAACCGGATTTATCCTGCCCTTGGCTGGGCCGTCATCCTGATGGTTACGGGCATGATGCTAAGGCCTTATTTTCATATTGGCAAGATTCCGGCCACGCCTTCCTGGGGATTTTATTCCTCGTTCTTCAGCATACTTGCTTTTTTGATGATACACTGGATCAACAACATTAAAAAATCCGTCCATTGGGCAGCTTTCTTCGAACCTGCAGGTTCAAACCCCCTGCTGACCTATATTATTCCTTTTATTCTATGGGCTTTCTATAGCCTCTTTGATTTTTATCCGCTGCCCCCGGAATATAAAACCGGATTAACCGGAGTCCTTTTTTGCATTCTGTATTCCTCGGCCATTCTTTGGTTCGTGCGTCTTTTGAACCGGATGAATATCAGGTTGCAGTTGTAGAGAGTCAATAGATAGCACAAAAATATTCCATCGATATTCCAGATTTTTGGAAATCTGGAATATCATAAAAAGCAGGAATATCTTAAATCAATCTTCCGGCCTTCCTAAAATCCGCTTTGCCCTGTATGCCTTTTCAACTGTGGAATCTTCCGTCTGCATTTCCGGTAACTGTTCACTCCCTTTTGAAAGCAAAGGCTGACCAGCATCCACCCATGCCGAATACCACAAACTACCAAGGGCAAGAATCGCTTCCCTCATCCTCTTTTCAACCATCCCCTTCATAGCGGACTGGTAAGCGGAAGCATAAGCGGGACATTGGGTACGAACTATAAAATCAGTCCGCTGATCGAAACAGTATTGTTGATCGGAGGGATAACTCAGGCTGAGCCTTTTTTCAATGGCGAGGACGGAATCGACCAGCTGATGACTCTGGTGGACAATATCCCAGAAGAATTTGCGGACGTCCCGGATGTACCTGGCTTTACCCACCAGGTAATCATAAGATTCATCGGCAAACAGTTCAGGGATCCTGCTTTCCCAAAAGGCATGCAAACCTGTCTGGCCGGTTTTCTGACCATTGTAATTGCTCGTCGTGTGCAGGGGCACGTGGGCGTCTGCGACGTAATGACCAAGGTCGGTGGCAAGGCGGAGAATGACTGTGGCCTCCCTGGCTTTAAATGCGTTCACCAGGCTCTGATATACGGACTGAAGATGGTAGGGCAGGATTCCATGTTGGCTGAACGTATCGATCCATGTTAATTTCAACCCTGTTGCCAGTAATTCTTTTCCGAAATAAGCATTAAAGTCTTCCGACGAAACGGTCGTCATTTCCTCATTCATCCGGTCAACCTTCAGCACATCCTTCAAAAACAGGCGAAATGCCTGATATTCAATCCGGTTGCTGCCATCCTCACCGATCAAAATCCATTGTTTTTTCTGATCACGAATCATGCGTTCCGGTGGAAAGATCGTTTGAAGGATTCCACCGGAGGATTCCAGTACCAGGTCCCCATAAAGCAACAATGCATCAAGAAAATCGGGGGCATGAACCGGCCAAAGGTCAAGATCGATATAATGCCGGATGGCTTCACTGGAAACCGCATAACGTCTTTTGTCCGCATCTACGGCATGGGCCGTAATGAATTCAATATTGGTCTTAAAGAGGGGCATCATCTCGGGTACCAGCGTAAAGACGGCCAGGCGATTGATGCGCTTGTGGGCAAAAAAACCCCATTGGGGCTTAAATGCCATAAAACCCCAACAGATTACAAGGATGCCAATGGCAATCAGGGTGTTCTTCGATTTCATCTGACTTTATTTAAAAAGTCCCGGATGACCTGAATATTTTTTGTAAGATACGGGTTTGAGCTAGAAAAAAGTCCTGCCCGTCATACACGAATAACCGTTCCACCTCCGGTTGACCCTCAATGATAATGGGGAAAAATTTCAGGGTCCTGGAAGAGTCCAGCCGGAACTTCAACTCCAGAATGGCATGAGGCCTGGAGGCCAATACCTCCCGAATTCCGGAAAAATCATTTTCGATACCTTCCACTCCGATACCCCTGAGGTCATCCAGGTAATTCCGGATCACGGGATCACTGGTATGGATCAATCGGTTGTTATAACCATACAATTCAAAGCGGCCTTCTTTTTTTAATATCTCAAATCCCTGGTCGGGTTGGTCAGGGTAAAGCATTTTTAACCCGGTCAGATCTTCTATGCGGTGCCTGAATAACATCCGGTCCCGCCAGTCCTCGTCCGACATGATAAACCTGTTGGCGAGGCTGCCCTCGAATCCGGGCACATGGACTACGTAGGGTCTATCAGCACCTTCCAGCATGGCATAAGTGCCCCGTTCGTCATTGGTCATGCCACCGATGCGGTAGGATTTGATCAACTTCCCACCCCTGTCCATGAAAACCAACTTTACGCCCTGGTTACGGATCGCCTGCATCATTTGCGCTATCGCCGCGTCCGGAGGATAAAACATCACCTGCACGCCAGGGAGGATGCGGAAAATATTGGCTATGGCATCGGGACGCACGAGAAATTTTCCGTTGAGCCACCAGCCATCCGGCTTCCTTTCAAGGGTTTGTTTGACCCCATCCTGTGCGTAAATTTCAATCGTTCGAATGGCAGCCGTGTCGGTGATCCGGAAATCAGATTCACGCCTGGCATGGTCGGGCCTGCATCCCCAGCACAAAATCAGCGTAACCAAGCCAAGCAGGAAGGGATTAGCGGGCATACTGTTTTTTTCTCCAGTAATTGAATCCCGAGGCAAGCAGAAAAAGCACCATCACCGGAAACATAATATTTAACCATCTCCACAGATTGGACTCCTGACTCAGCCTCGCCGTATCCAACAACCGCAACCGGAGCTCTTTATTCCTGGCCTGCATGATCTGGTGTTCGTCGATCAGGTATTCGATGCTGTTCAACACCAGGTTTTTATTTGAAGGGTACGTTTTTTGTTCATAAATATTGTAACCGAGCGGGGAGGGCTCACCGCGGCTGCTGACTGCATTGGCGATCAGGTCGCCGTCGCTGTAGACAATCATGCGGGTGGGTTTGCTTTCGGCCCGGAACTGTTGACCAATTTGGCTTAAAGTGGCTTGAAATGCCCCGGTTACCCGGTTCTCGAAAGCGGATGGAAACACCCCTTCCAACAAAAGGCCCAGGGCTTGGCTTTCCCGGTTGAACTGCTCCGGCTTTTCAAGGCTACGGATCATTTCGAAATTGATGGGTGATGGGCTCATCTGCGTACGGCTGTGGGCACTGCTTGCCAGCAAAACTGTTTTTGTTATTGCCGTTTTGGTGCGAACGGTATCGATGGTGGCCGGGTAAAACAGGCTGATCCGGTCTAGGTTTTTCACGACCGGATGATTCGTGGCGGGCACCACCAGAGGATGGTAATACCAGAAACGAGGTTCAAACTGCGGGGTATTGTTTGAAAAACCAGCCAGCAAGGGAATCGTGCTGCATTCGTAATCGAGCACGATATTGGGCTGGATCCGGCAACCGTATTTAAACAACAGCTCATCCAGGTTCAAGTCGTAGGGCAGCGGAAGGAAATCCCTTTTTTGGCGGTTCGAAGCATTTACGGTATCCGTATTGACCATCAGGGGATCAATAAACCACAACACTTTACCCCCGTTCATGATGTATTGATCGATCAGAAAATTATCACGGTTGCTGAAAGCAATTTGCGGCTTGGCGACGATCAGGACATCGATCTCCGCAGGGATCTGTACCACGCTGTCAAGGGTGAGTCTGCCCGTGGAATAGACCGGGCGGAGCGACCGTTCCAGGTCAGCCGTATTCAGTAGAGGAAGTTCACCATGACCCCGGGTAAAAACAACCACGGGATTCTTATTCATCTGAAGCTTCTGGATCGCATTGGCGAATTTATATTCAAGGAGACTGGCAGACCGGTTGAGCACTTCGTCCTCGGAAATATTGGGATCCATGTTTTCCAGAAGGTTCACCGGGATCATACGCTCTCCGAAATAAAACAAGGCATAGGGATAAACTATTTTTTGTTCCTGTTCACTGCCATTGTAAACCGTGAGCCGGGTCGGGACGATGCCATCCCGGCCCAGGGATTCCTGGTTGGATCTGACCATTTCGGGGTCGCCCTGGAGCGGATCCACTTCTTCAAATATGATTTTCTTATTGATCCGGTTAAAAGAAGTCAGCGTTTCGATCGCGGTCTTTTTCAGCCGCGTAAAGGCAGCCGGAAACTTGCCGGTAAATAAAATTTTTACATAAATATTATCCCGCACATTACCCACCAGGTCCTTCGATTCTTTTGTAATGGTATGCCTTCTATCTCCGGTAAGGTCCAAAGAAAAAAGGTTCAGCCCGGTCAATAAAAATAATCCTGCAGGCAACAACAGCCACCTGAAGGGACGTTTTGAACTTTGCCCACCTTGCCCGTTAGCCTGAACGGCGAACACCGATAGCTGTAAAAACAACACGTTGAGAGCAATAAAATAGAATAGATCCTGGCTGGTCACCACACCCCGGCTCAAGGACTGGTAGTGGTATTGAATGCCCAGCCACTGGATCATATAGTCCAGGGTGCCTTCAAACAAAGGCAAGGTGCTGATAAAGGATGGACCGGTATACAGCAAAAAACTCAGGCCGGCTCCCAGCAGGAACGCGATCATTTGGTTGGGGGCAAGCGCGGAGGCCAATATGCCTATAGATGCATAGGTAGCGGCCAGTAAAAACCATCCGATGAATGAACCGAAGGTACCCCCAAGGTCAAGATTGCCTTTCGGAAAGCCCAGTTGATAGACTGACCAGGTGTAGGCCTGGCTGATCAGGAGAAGGATGGCCACCAGGGTCAGGATGGCAAAATACTTGCCCAGGATCAGGGAAGAAATGGACACCGGTTTGCTTTTCAACAGGTCCAGGGTCCCGGCAGTTTTTTCCTCCGTGACGGACTTCATGGTCATCGCCGGAATGATAAACAGAAACATCCAGGGAGCCAGGTCAAACAGGGTCTGCAGGGTAGCGAATTTATTGTCCGGAATGCTGGTATCCGGGAATAACCATAACCAAAGGCCCACCAATAAAAAATAGGCAGCCATAGCCAGCATGAGGCTCCAGGAGCTCAGGTAGGATTGCAGTTCTTTTCGAATGATGGCCTTCATGGGTAGTTCTAAGACTGAGGTTCCCTGGCCGGCTGTCCGGTGAGCGAATAGAAAATATCTTCCATTTTATTTTCCACCCATTTGAGTTCATTCAACAACAGCTTGTTTTCCACAGCCCACCGGTAAACGTGCTGCGAGAGCAAAGGGTCATCATCCCTGATCAGGAAGGAATGTTCCTCCGCGCCCGGGATGGCATTTTTCCAGTTTCTTTGAAGTGCAGCAAGCGGCACGGATTGTCCGAAGCTCACGTGAACTTCATGCCTGGCCTGCAGCTTTTTTTTCAAAGAAGCCATGGGCTCATCCGCGATCAGTTTGCCCCGGTGAATCACAATACAACGGGTGCAAATGGATTCGACTTCCTGCAGGATATGGGTGGACATCAGCACCGCATGTTCCTTCCCGAGTGATTTGATCAGGTCCCGGATCTCAAGGATCTGATTGGGGTCCAGTCCCGTGGTCGCTTCATCCAGGATGAATAAATCGGGTTGATGCAGAAGGGTTTGGGCCAGGCCCACCCGCTGACGGTAACCTTTACTCAGCTCACCGATTTTTTTATGTTTTTCCTGGCTAAGCCCGCAGATCCGTATGGCCTCATCAATTGCGGGCCGGGGATTCTTAACCTGATGGATTCTGGCCATGAATTCAAGAGATTCTCTTACATAGAGGTCGGTATACATGGGATTGTTTTCCGGAAGATAGGCGATGGACTGCTTCAAAGCGGGATGGTGTTTATCCATCAATTTTCCCATGATCCGGACAGTGCCTTCATCCGGTTCCAGGATACCGGAGATTATTTTCATCGTGGTGGATTTACCCGCCCCGTTTGGCCCCAAGAAGCCGACAATCTCCCCGCGTTGAATCCGGAAGGAAACCACATCCACCGCGGTTTGGGCCCCATATCGTTTTACCAGCAGATTGGCTTCCAGGATATCCATTATAATTCAGGATTTGGTGAATGGGGTTAAGGGAAAAGCGGCAGAATTGAGTTTCTCGGAAAACGCAAGGATATCCATGGCATCATCGAGGGACCAGGGCCCAATGCGGGTACGTTTCAGAGCAGAGAGGTAGGCGCCGGAGTCCATGGCTTTGCCCATGTCGTGGACCAGGCTGCGGATATAGGTACCTGCACTGCAGGTCACAGTAAAACGGATATTGGGCAGGTCGATCTGATTAAGCTCCAGCCGGTGAATATCGATGAACCTGGGCCTGGTTTTGACCTCCCTGCCCCGGTGGGCGGATTTATAGGCTTTCTTTCCATTGATCTTCACTGCGGAAAACACAGGAGGCATTTGAACAAGATGTCCTGTAAAACGGGCGGCAGTTTCCCTTATCATATCGGGAGTGATGTGGTCGATTGGGAAGGTAGCATCGACCGGCCTTTCCGCATCGTAACAGGGTGTGGTCGCACCGAGAAATAAAGTCGCCTCATAGGTTTTATTCATTTCGTGTATCATGGGAGTCAGCCTGGTATACTTGCCGGTCAGTATGAGCATTAACCCTGTCGCCAGAGGATCCAGTGTGCCGGCATGGCCAATTTTGATTTTTTTAATATTCAAACCCGACCGGAATGCCAGTTTGCATTTATTGACCAGGTCAAAGGAGGTCCAGGTCAGTGGTTTATTTAGGAGCAGGAGCCTGCCTTCTTCCCAGTAGGCCGGGTCGGTAATATCATCACCGAGCCGGACGGGCTTTATGGTTAACAGGTCCATGAGAAAGTACAAATAACCGCAAAAATAGGTCTTTGGTGGCGGCCGCGATCAAAATAGAGAACGGGGCGTGGCCTGCAGATTGTTCCAGGGATCAGGGCTCCCCCGGTTTAGAAGTATCCGCTTTGTGCCTGAAAATCGCATAAATCGCCAGTACCAGGCCCGTGATGATCACTATCGGGGAGATCACGGTACGCCTGAAACTGTATATCAACTTTTCGTCCCAGACTTCGTTGCTGGGCATACGGCCACCCATCATCAGGGCGTAGCCCAGTATGACCAGGCCAACGCTGATCAGCAGCCAGCGGATATTATCCTTATTAAAGGTGAACTCCACCGGCGTATTGGTAAGGGAGGTGTTGGTTTTCCTCCTGGTCCCGATGGGTGTCGAGGGTCCAGAGAAAACTTCAGGCTTCTTAGCCTCCGTTTTAATCACTTTTTTCACCGGGTTGGTTTGTTTGGACATGCTGGAATTTTGGCCAAAATTAACTTTTTTAAAATATATAAAACGAATTTATACCACGCTGGATACTATACCCTGTGCCGGTTTACCCACCCTTTCCCCGGTAGGAGACCGGTCATCCAATCAAATGCCGGATCGATCAAATCTTCGGGTCATCCGGCGTTGGCGGCGCAATTCGTTTAAATAACTCAAATTTGGCTTGATATTAGCTTGTTTAAAATTGTATATGCGAGCCGGTAACCTGTTTTTTAAACTCAGGATGGGATTGTTCTTTATCCTCCTATCCTCCTTATTACATGGGCAGCAATTGGGCGTGTTTAATTCCGGTTTTGAAGGGGAACCCCAGGACGCCACCATGCCCATTGGCTGGATGGGTTGTGAAGACGGCACCACCCCGGATATCCTGCCCGGCCCCTGGGGCGTATTTCAGCCGGCCTACGAAGGACAGACTTATATGGGCCTGATTGTAAGAAAAAACGGAACCTGGGAATGCGTTGGGCAGCGCTTGTCCGAATCCCTCAAAGCGGGCAATTGTTATTTTTTCAAACTGATGCTGGCCAACGCAAAGACCTATAATGGATACAATAAAGCCGCCGTACTCCGGGTCTGGGGAGGCGACGACCGATGCGAGAAAAAACAAAAACTTTTTGAAAGCCCTCCCATCGGCCATGCCGACTGGAAACCCTATACCATCCGTTTTAAGCCAAAACAGAATATCAGTTTCATCATCATCGAAGCCTTTTATAATTCCAAACTTCAATACACCTACAACGGAAATGTATTGATCGACGCCATGTCTTCCATTCAGCCTTGCGACCGCGCCGAACTGATCGTGAAATCAAATCGTTCACGCCTTTTCATGGAGTAGTATTAGTCCGACTCCGCTAGAGTCGCATTCCTTCTCTGCATAGATATATTTACACCATTATATTCATCTATTTAATACCTTTGCGCCCGAATTGATAACATATTTTAAAAATTCTGATGGAAACAGTACATACCAGACTTCCCTATAAAGTCAAGGATATCAGCCTGGCTGAATGGGGACGGAAAGAAATCTTACTCGCAGAAGCTGAAATGCCCGGGCTCATGGCCCTGCGCGAACAATACGGAGAGTCCAAGCCGTTGAAAGGAGCAAGGGTCGCAGGCTGCCTGCATATGACCATCCAGACCGCCGTATTGATTGAAACGCTGGCTGAACTCGGCGCAGAGGTCTCCTGGTCCTCCTGCAATATCTTTTCCACGCAGGACCATGCCGCATCGGCCATTGCCGCCGCTGGTATACCGGTCTTTGCCTGGAAAGGCATGAGCATCGAAGAATACGACTGGTGCATAGAACAGACCCTATATGCCTTCAAGGGAGGTAAACCCCTGAATATGATTCTGGATGATGGCGGGGACCTGACCAATATTGTTCTGGACCAGTATCCGGAACTGGTCAAGGAATTAATAGGCATCAGTGAAGAAACCACTACCGGGGTTCACAGGCTTTATGAGCGGGTGGGCAAAGGTACCCTTCCTGTCCCTGCCATCAATGTCAACGATTCTGTGACCAAGTCCAAATTTGACAATAAATACGGTTGCCGTGAAAGTTGTGTGGATGCCATTCGCCGCGCCACCGACCTGATGCTTGCCGGCAAGGTAGCCGTAGTTGCGGGTTATGGAGATGTGGGCAAAGGATCCGCGGCTTCCCTCCGGGGTGCCGGTTGCAGGGTAATTATTACCGAAATCGATCCGATCTGCGCCCTCCAGGCCGCTATGGACGGTTTCGAAGTGAAAAAAATGAAAACCGCCATCCAGGAAGCGGATATCGTGGTGACCGCCACCGGTTGCCTTAACGTAGTCACCGGAGAACATTTCAAACTTTTGAAAGACAAAGCGGTCGTATGCAACATCGGCCACTTTGACAACGAGATCGACGTAGCCTGGCTCAACAAAAACTATGGAGGTACACGGGACCAGATCAAACCCCAGGTAGATAAATACACCATCGATGGAAAAGACGTGATCCTGCTAGCCGAAGGCCGCCTGGTCAACCTGGGCTGTGCAATGGGTCATCCTTCGTTCGTGATGTCCAATTCCTTTACAAACCAGGTATTGGCCCAGATCGAATTGTGGACCAACAAAGGCAAATACGAAAACCAGGTTTATATGTTGCCCAAACACCTGGATGAGCTCGTTGCCCGGCTTCACCTTGAAAAAATTGGCGTTGAACTGGACGAACTGGACAACGAGCAGGCAAGTTACCTCGGCATCAACCAGAAAGGCCCCTACAAGCCGGATTATTACCGGTATTGAAAGTTTTTGTCAAAACGCCGGGACCATGATTTTGATGAATGATGAGAATCGTTTACTGAGCTTATGAATTCCGAGTTTTATACCTATTTTCAACTGGGCCTCCAGCATATAGCGGATCTGAATGCCTACGATCATATCCTCTTTATAGTGGCTCTTTGCGCTGTTTACAGGCCCACGGATTGGAAAAAAGTACTGATCCTGGTGACGGCCTTCACGATCGGCCACTCCCTGACCCTGGCCCTGGCTGCCCTGGACCTGATCCGCTTCCGTCAGGAACTGATTGAATTCCTGATACCGGTGACCATACTCATCACCGCTGTGCTCAATCTCCTTCCCGGAGCTGAAAAAACCCGTCAGCATATGCCCCTCTGGAAATATTTGCTTCCCCTGGTCTTTGGATTCATCCATGGTATGGGTTTTTCAAATTATTTTAAAAGTCTGTTGGGCAGGGAAGAAAGTGTGGTCAAACCCTTGTTTGCCTTTAACCTGGGTATTGAGGCGGGCCAGATCGGAATTGTCATCGCCCAGATGTTGATCACCTTTTTGGTTTTAAGTTTGTTAAAAATCAAACAGCCGGCCTGGACAAAACTGGTTTCCGGCATAGCGGCGCTCATGGCACTATTCCTCATGTGGGAAACCAAATTCTGGTGAATTTGGTTTATAGGAAGACAGTATGATTGCAATCTTTTTATTGAACTTTGTTCTGGGAATCTGGACCACACCCTTGCCTGCGGGAACAGGGATCACCGACTTGCATGATATTCATGTAAGTAAATGTGAGATTCAATTCAATGAAGAAAGTTCTTCCCTCGAAGTGGCCACCCAGATTTACCTCGATGACCTGCAATCCATACTTTCAAAACACGGAGCGGACAACCTCCACCTTTGCACCAACCGCGAATCCAAAGATGCGGATACCTACCTGAAAGCCTACCTCGAACAAAAATTGCAGATTTCAGCGGATGGCAAACCCCTGGTGCACCATTTTGTAGGGAAAGAACCATCGGAAGACCAGATTGCCGTGTGGTGTTATATCGAACTGAAAGTGCCCGCCGGATTCGAAGCGCTGAAAGTCAAATACGATGTCCTGATGGACCTTTACGATGACCAGAAAAATATAGTGAACATCAAGGCCAGGGGAAAAAATGGTTTTATGCTCTTCAATAGCAGGCATTTTGAAGAAACCATCCAGTATAAATAAACTAAAACAACGGCTTGATCCACAAAATCATATCTTTCCTTTCCTTCCTATTTAAACAATTGGTCATCCTGCCCATCCGTATTTACCAGATTTTTTTATCTCCTCTGCTGGGAGCCAATAAATGCCGGTTCCACCCCACCTGCTCTCAATATATGATCGGTGCCGTGCAGGAATGGGGAGTCTTGAAAGGCCTTTGGCTGGGCCTGAAACGGATTTCAAGGTGCCATCCCTGGGGCGGATTCGGAGAAGATCCGGTACCTAAAAAAGAAAGAAAAATTAACAGTGTGTAAGTAACGGGGCACATAGATGCTTACACTTTCAGAAAAGACCATAAGGTCACCTTTTTTACCCTTTTAAAACGAGTTCATGTCTGCCATTTTATGCATTCAGGTACAGGCCCTGCCAAATCCGGAAAAGAACAATACCCTTTATGAAAGGTTATCGGCCCTCATCCAGTCCAGGATGGTGGCCTTTCGTGGCAGGATGGTTTCCGGGAATGAAACCGAATCCATGTACACCCTGCCCTCGGTCCTCGAGGCAGTGCTCGTCTCCATTCAATTGCAACAAGTGTTTAGAAAAGAAGGGCTTTCATTTGTCAGCATCGGAATCCATACGAATGCATCCGATCCGGCAGGCCTTGATTTAAGTGCTCTTGACCTGGAGGTGCTCGGCCGCATCCTGCCAATAGCTGCGGCAAACACTGTGGTCCTCTCTGAACCCGTAGTGGATCATTTGAAAAAACATCCTGAATTCCAGGCCAGCAAGGTTGGAAAAATCCACAATAGGGCCTATCCGGGCGGCCTAACCGTTTACGCCCTCAACGGTTATGGCCTGGGCAAACTTCCCGGTACCCGCTTTTATGAAAAACTAAAAGCCCGGTTAAAATTAGCGTCCGCATTTCTGACTTAAATCCACACTCCATCCGGGATGCCCAAAAAGTACAATATTCTTTCTCAGCAAAGACCATAACGAACACAAAATATTGATTTACTGATATTTTAGTTTTCGCTATGTGACTCTCACTATGCTGTGTCGTTGTGGGGACCCTTAGTCAGCCCCCCGTCTAAAATGCCCTGCATTTGTAGTTTTTGTTATTGGCCTTTTTCAGGATATCCCATAGGTTTGCAGGTAATAACTCCAATAACCAAAATTTTAAAACTTATGACAACAAAGGAAAGAACCATCCTGACCATCGAAAGCCTCATCCAGGCTCCGGTCCAAAAAGTCTGGGCATGCTGGACGGAACCAAAACATATTATCAAATGGAATGCGGCCTCTGCAGACTGGCAATGCCCTTATGCGGAAAATGACCTTAGGCCGGGCGGCAAATTCCTGTCCCGCATGGAAGCCAAGGACGGAAGTTACAAATTCGATTTTGAAGGGGAATATACCAAAGTGGATCCTCTGCAATTGATCGAATATACGCTGGGGGATGGTCGTAAGGTTCAGACCTCCTTTGTTTCCCAGGGCAAGGAGATCCGGGTCTTGTCGCATTTCGAGGCAGAAAATGAGAATTCCCTGGAAATGCAGCAAGCCGGCTGGCAGGCCATTCTCGACAATTTTAAAAAACACGTGGAGTCCGCAGGATCAGATGGCCTTCATTTTGAGATCAGCATAGGCGCACCGGTGGAGAAAGTATATGCCTCCATGCTGGATGATATTCCGTACAGGGCCTGGACATCGGTGTTCAACCCGACTTCCCACTACAAAGGGTCCTGGGAAAAGGGAGCCAAAATTTTATTCATTGGAACCGACCAGGACGGCAACGTCGGAGGAATGGTCAGCCGGATACGTGAAAATATACCCAACATTTTTCTCAGCATCGAACATCTCGGTGTGTTGCAAGGTGACCAGGAAATTACCAGTGGTCCTCAAGTGGAGGCCTGGGCTGGAGCCCTCGAAAACTATACTTTCAAAAAGGAAGGAGATCACACGCGCCTGATCATCGACCTGGATACCAATGAAGAATACAAATCCTATTTCGAGGATACCTGGCCAAAAGCCCTGGACAAACTGAAATCCATTTGTGAAATGGATACGCCCCCCATGAATTAATAAAATTTTCTACATAATATCAATCTAAATCCTGCATCATGGCCAGTGTAAGCACTTATTTAAACTTCTCCAGGGATACCGAGGCCGCTTTTAATTTTTACAAATCGGTTTTCGGAGGCGAGTTCATCGGAACGATATCCAGGTTCCGGGATATTCCACCCACTGAAGGCATGCCCGAATTACCTGAAGCAGATAAAGACCTAATTATGAATATCGCCCTGGAAACCCTGGGCGGGCATATCATCATGGGGACCGATGCGCCGGAATCGATGGGCTTCAAGCTCCATCAGGGCAATAATGTCTACATCACCCTGCAACCGGACACCCGGGCAGAGACGAAACGCCTGTTTGATGCTCTTTCCGCCGGTGGCAAGGTCGAACAGGATTTGCAGGATATGTTTTGGGGTGACTATTATGGAAGTTGCAAAGACAAATTCGGAGTGCAGTGGATGTTCAATTGTTCAGAGAAGAATATAAGTTGACCGGTTTGGAATGGACTGGCACAGGAATAGATTGTCTGATCTAATCCGAATTGAATGATGCCCTTTCAGGGCAAATGAACTTACTCTTATCCCCAGCAATGGGCAAATTTGCACATTGCTCGGCAAGGCATAAAATTTCGCCCTGAACGGGGACCATCAGTGGCGGCATTATCTAAGAAATTGAATGGTCGGCCTAAAAGGACCTTTGGGCTCACACTCCTACGGGTTCAAGAGCCGCTATCATGCTAAATTGTGAAACACTTTCTGCACATCTTCGTCTTCCTCGATTTTGGCCACCAGTTTCAGAACCTCTTCGGCCTTTTCATCATCCAGGGAGGTAGTATTCAGTGGAATCCATTCCATTTCCGAGGATATCGGGGTGATCTTCCGGTCCTCAAGGGCCTTCTGCATCGTACCGAATTCATTAAAAGGAACCCGGAGAATGAGGATGGGTTCTTCGTTTTCCCCGGTGC
>CAYOPD010000002.1:76121-115089 GCA_964405735.1 uncultured Saprospiraceae bacterium
AATTCATTAAAAGGAACCCGGAGAATGAGGATGGGTTCTTCGTTTTCCCCGGTGCTTTCACCCAGTTCTTCGAGTCCGAAGTCAATCAATTCGAGTTCGAGTTCTTCCGGGTTAAGACCGGCGGGGTGGAGTTTAAATACCCCCATTTTTTTAAACATAAAACTGACCGAACCGCTGGTCCCAAGACTTCCATTCATTTTATTGAAATAGCTGCGGATATTGGCTACGGTGCGGGTATTGTTGTCCGTTGCAGCTTCTACCAGGATAGCTATTCCACCCGGGCCGTAACCTTCATATAAAACCTCGTCGTAGCTTTCGGTATCCTTTCCAAGGGCCCTTTTGATCGCGCCCTCAATGCGGTCTTTAGGCATATTGACAGACTTGGCATTGGCAATGCACCTTCTCAACTGCGCATTTGAATCCGGGTCGGGCCCCCCGGCTTTGACCGCGATGATGATTTCCTTGCCTATCCGGGTAAATTGTTTGGCCATCCGGTCATACCGGGCAAACATCTTGGATTTACGTACTTCAAATATGCGACCCATGCCTGCGATTCTGTATTAGGGCGCAAAAATAAAAATTTTAAAAGAGAAGGTTTTTTTATTCTATTTAGTTTGAAACCCTGACCGAGGGCCAAGCCCGCCTGTCTGCGGCCAGGCGGGCTTCAAGGACTTGTTATAAAGGTAAATATTCTTGTAAAATGACCTGTACTCTTAGAGGGAGTCCATTTTAGCGGGCTTATCCCTTAGCAGCACACTTGCAAAAGCCAACCATTGAATTTAATATACCAGTTCAACTTTTTCTTCCATCAACCTTCTGAGGTTGATCAGCGCGTAACGCATCCGGCCCAGGGCGGTATTGATGCTGACGCGGGTAAGCTGGGAAATCTCCTTGAAACTCATGTCTGCATAATGGCGGAGGATCACAACTTCGCGCTGTTCAGGAGGGAGTTGGTCCACCAGGGCCTGGATCCGGTTGGTTCCCTGGACTTTGATCATGGTCTGTTCCATGTTGTCATCAGAGGACTGGATCACATTGAGCACGTCGAAGGTTTCGCTGGGAGAAACCTGGGTCTGCCGTTTGGACCGGCGGAACTGGTCCACGCACATATTATAAGCGATGCGGAGGGCCCATTGCAGGAATTTGCCTTCATGGTTATACTTACCCTTTCTGAGGGTATCAATGATTTTAATAAATACTTCCTGGAAAATATCTTCGGCGACTTCATTGTCCCTCGTAAACAGGTAGATGGAAGTGAAGATTTTGGTTTTGTGCCGGTTCAGCAGAACTTCAAAGGCGCGTTCATTGCCGTTGAGGTATTGCTGTATTAAATCCTGATCAGAGAGCAACATAACTTGCATAACTATAATATTTTGGTTTTTAAATAAATTATAGTGTAGAAGTTATGTCTCTAATAGGCGCGATTTTTTAACAGTGAATAAGGCCAAATATACATCAAATTATATTCCACCTATGGACGTGCCGGAATTTTTTAAATTTTTTTAATTTATTTAACATTCCCTGCAACTTTGCTATGAATCAATTTACGTTTACACCGGAGTGTCGTTTTTACAGGGAATAAATGGCCGGCCTCCTTATCTTTGAATGTTTTTTTGACAAGCCAGGCATTTTGAAAATCAGACAAAAAGAAGAGGATCAGGGCGCGCCCCCTCTCACAGAAGATACCCGACATTCCATCTACATCAAAGGCGCCAGGTCCAACAACCTCCGCAATATCGATGTGTGGATCCCCAAACGAAAACTGGTCCTGGTCACCGGCGTGTCGGGCTCCGGCAAATCATCGCTCATCATGGATACCCTTTATGCCGAGGGGCAAAGGAGATATGTCGAAAGCCTCTCCTCTTATGCCAGGCAGTTTCTGATGCGGATGAAAAAACCCGAAGTGGACTACATCAAAGGCATCTGCCCTGCCATCGCGATCGAACAAAAAGTAAGCACTTCCAATGCCCGGTCCACCGTCGGTTCCATGACGGAAATCTATGACTACCTCCGCCTGCTTTATGCCCGTATCGGCAAAACCTATAGCCCTGTTTCCGGGGAAATTGTTAAAAGGCATGAGGTGAGGGATGTGGTGGATTATATTAAAAACCTGAAATCGGGCTCAAGAATTTACCTATTGATCCCCCTTTCCACCAAATACGATGACCGGACACTGGGCCAGGAACTTACCCTCCTCTTGCAAAAAGGGTATTCCCGGGTCCTGCGGAACCATGAACTTTTCCAGATCGAGGACGTGCAAAAACTGAAAGGTTGGCCGTTAAAAGACAAATTGTCCAAACTGGCCAACTCAAACATTGCCATCCTGATCGACCGCTTTGTGACCAACCCCGAAGATGAAGATTTTATTAACCAGATGGCCGATTCTGTGCTCACCGCCTTCGCTGAAGGGGAAGGCAATGCCATCGTTTACGATTCGGAAACACGTAAAAGCCATTCCTTCAACAACCGGTTTGAAGCAGACGGGCTTGTGTTCCTGGAACCGACACCACAGCTGTTTAATTACAATAACTCTTACGGGGCCTGTCCCCGCTGTGAAGGTTATGGGAGGGTCATGGGCATTGATGCGGATAAAGTGATCCCGGATAAGACCAAATCGGTTTATGATGGCGCCATAGCATGCTGGAGTGGAGAAAAAGGCAGTTTATGGACCCAGGAATTGATTCAGAAAGCCCATCATTTTGACTTCCCCATCCACAAGCCAATTTATAAACTGACGAAAGAGCAGTATAAAACCCTCTGGCAGGGAAACGATTATTTCTATGGCATCGACGCTTATTTCCGGGAACTGGAAGAAAAATCGTATAAGATACAGAACAGGGTCATCCTCGCCCGGTTCCGGGGCAGGACTACCTGCCCGGCGTGTGAAGGAGGCCGGTTGAGAAAGGAAGCTTCCTATGTCAAGATCAGCGGGGTTGCGCTCCCGGACCTGATCCATTTGCCGATCGATGAATTATACGATCATTTCCGGTCTTTGCGTTTTTCAAAACAGGATGGGGTGATCGCCTCCCGGATTTTGCGTGAAGTGGACCAGCGCCTGGACATCATGTGCCGGCTTGGACTTAAACACCTGAGCCTGGAAAGGCTTGCATCAACCCTGAGCGGAGGAGAGACACAACGCATCAATCTGACCCGGACCCTGGGAAGCAACCTCACGAGTTCCCTATATATCCTCGATGAACCAAGCGTAGGACTGCATCCGGTGGACTCCAACCGGCTGGTCGAAGTGCTGAAACAATTGCGTGACCTGGGCAATACCGTGGTGGTGGTGGAGCATGAAGAAGAATTGATCCGCCAGGCCGACCATATCATCGATATAGGTCCCGCAGCCGGCATCCATGGTGGAAAGGTGGTTTATACGGGCAGCTATGAAAATTTATTGAAACCCAATCAACCCGGGTTGACCGCCGCTTATTTGCAAGGGACCCAGTCGATCGAGGTCCCTGCCTGGAGAAGAAAATGGAAAGACAAACTGATCCTCAAAGGAGCCACATTGAACAACCTGCAAGACCTTGAAGTCAAATTCCCCCTCAACACCGTCACGGTGATCACCGGGGTTTCCGGCTCCGGTAAGACCACCCTGGTCAAACACCTGTTGTACCCGGCAATGGAGAGGCAGCTGGCCGACGGCCATTTCGGCATCATCCCCGGCATGCAGGCCCTGGAAGGGGATCTGCAGCAGATCAGGGCCGTGGAAATGATCAATCAAAACCCAATCGGAAAATCCACCCGTTCCAATCCGGTCACTTATGTGAAAGCATATGATCCGATCCGGAAACTTTACGCCAACCAGCACCTTTCAAAAGTAAGAGGTTATGGGCCTGGGCATTTTTCATTCAATGTGGAAGGGGGAAGATGTGAAACCTGCCAGGGAGAAGGGGAAATCGTTGTGGAAATGCAGTTTCTGGCTGACGTCAAACTGCTTTGTGAAGATTGCAAGGGGCAACGTTTTAAAAATGAAGTCCTGGAAGTCAGGTTCAATGGCAAATCGATGTATGACATCCTGGAATTGAGTGTCGAAGAAGCCCTGGTATTTTTTAAGGACCAGTCCGATATCCATCAAAAACTTAAACCGCTGTTTGACGTTGGTCTCGGCTATGTAAAGCTGGGCCAGGCATCCAGCACCCTTTCGGGAGGGGAAGCACAGCGCGTAAAACTAGCCAGCTACCTCACCCGGGAAGCCGGCCAGGAGGCCATCCTTTTTATTTTTGATGAACCTACCACGGGCCTTCATTTTCACGATATCCGAAAACTGCTCGATGCCTTCAATGCCCTGGTTGAAAACGGGCATTCGGTCATCCTGATCGAACACAATATGGATGTGATCAAATGCGCCGACTGGGTCATCGATCTCGGCCCCGGCGGCGGCAAGGAAGGCGGGCGATTGATTTTCGCAGGCACCCCGGAGGATATGATCAAGGTGAAAGAATCCAAAACCGGGCACTATCTCAAAGAAAAATTAAAAGTCAAATGAGGCCGTCCACATTCAAAGTAAAATCCCTTTTTCGTTTTATCTTTTTGATGTGCTGGATCCACTCGCCGGCCCAGCCAGTTCCAATCCGGGAAAGCCTTTTAAAAAAATCTCTGGAGGATTTCCAGGCCTTGTTGTCCCTGCCCAATGATGCACATAAACCGCAAGACCTGGAGTCCAATATTGCCTGGCTTGAAAAGGCCTTCACCAATAGAAATTTCCTCGTCAGAAGATTACCCACCCGCGGCATTGACCTTCTGTTCGCGGAAAAGCGATACCACGGCAACCATCCCACCATCCTCTTCTATCTGCAGGTTGACGGCCAGCCGGTTGACCCTTCCCGATGGCAACAAACCAGTCCATGGACACCCACACTCAAACGCTTGCAGGATGGGGAATGGGAAACCATACCCTGGGCACAGTTGTATGACAAACCGAATCCCGACTGGCGGATATTCGCCCGTTCCGCTTCAGATGCCAAAGGGCCCATCGCCGCCTTTTTGACTGCCCTTACCCTGATGCAATCCAATGGAAAGCAAGCGAATTACAACATCAAGGTTATTATGGACTCTGAGGAGGAATTGGGTTCACCCAATATTACTGAAGCGGTCCAAATTCACCGAGAGATATTAAAGGCGGATGCGATGGTCATTCTGGATGGCCCCATGCATATTTCAAATAAACCGACCCTGGCTTATGGCGCCAGAGGGATCATTTCGTTTTCCCTTACGGCCTATGGCCCGCTTGTCAATGTACACAGCGGCCACTATGGCAATTATGTACCCAATCCCGTGTTCACGCTTTCCCGCTTATTGGCCGGTATGAAGGATGAATATGGCAAAGTACTGATACCCGGCTTTTATGAAGGCATAAACCTGGATCCCGTCACACGCAACATCCTCTCCGAAACCCCGGATGATTTGCCCGCACTCCACAGGAACCTGGGCATCAAGACTCCGGACCAGGTTGGTGCCAACCTCCAGGAAGCCATCCAGTACCCTTCTCTGAATATTGATGGCATCCGAGCGGGATATGTCGGAGCCCAGGCCAGGACCATCATACCTGACCTTGCCACGGCAGCCATGGATATCCGACTGGTTAAAGAAACCTCAGGGGAAAATATGATCCGGCTGCTTAAGAACCATATTCAGGCACAGGGATACACCCTGCTGGATCACGAGCCCAATCTTGAAGAAAGAAGGACTCACGATAAAATCATCAGCCTTCGTTATCAAATTTCATATGAAGCTTTCCGGACTGAATTGAATGACCCCCTTGGAATTTTTCTTACCAAAGCATTGGTCCAGGCTCATGGATCCAAACCGGTACAGATCCGCACCCATGGTGGATCCATCCCCATTTCCCCATTCGTGGTCAAATTGGGTTTCCCCGCCATTGCGGTCCCTGTGGTAAATTATGACAACAACCAGCACAGTGAGAATGAAAACATCCGATTGGGGAATTACCTGGACGGCATTCAAAGTTATTATTCCATTTTAACGGCCGTCTATGATCCTCAGGCGGGAAAATGATCCTTTGGTAAAATTGCATTTCGACCTGTTGATTTATTCCCTTTGGATTATTTTTTTCACCTTTCTTTCCCTTCTGAAACGGGATGTGTTTTATCTGGCCATCACGGCATTGCCGGGATTTGCCTTTTGGGTGGTTAAATATTTTATGGGCAACAAGGCTCTGAGTTTCCCCTATGGGCCGGCAAATGCCGTTACCCTGTTGAGAATGACTGCGCTCGTCGCAGTCACGCTGATCCACCCGGTGATTCCGGATATCCTGCTCGGCATCCTTTTCACCCTGATATGCATTGGCGACGTCCTGGATGGATACCTGGCCAGAACGTTTAAGATGGCCAGCACCATCGGTGAGTACATGGATAAAGAAACCGATGCCCTGTTTGTATTGTGTACCACTTTTGTGCTCTTCCAGAAAGGATTTACCGGGGTTTGGATCGTTTCGCTCGGACTGATACGTTATGTATATTTTATCGCCGTTTTTTATTTTTTAAAACCGGGACGAAAAGAATATAAGGACAAATACGCCCGTGCGATTGCCGTTGGGGTTTTTGTCAGTATTCTGCTGTGTTATTTTGTTCCTTACGCCTGGTCTTTTCCGGTCCTGGTCCTTTCTGCCGGCTTTTTGTTTTTTTCTTTTGGCCGCGCCGCCCTCGCGGAGCTTGGATTTTTACCTGAAAATCACTGAATCGCCAATGAGAGCTGAAGATCGAGTCACTTCAAGTCCGCCGCTGAGACCGGGATCAGGAAATACCCTTATGGGCATGTTAATCCTATTTTGCCTTCAATGGCTGTTGTATCTTCCCCTTTACATGGCCAAACAAGCGGAAGGCCACTTCTACCCACCGATCGGTTCCCTCAGTGACCTGGTGAGCCGGCAGAACCCGGATTTGTTCCGGTGGAGCCTGGACTACACGGTTTTGGTAGGTGTATTGTTCATATTAAGCAGAATGACCCGCAACAAATGGCTGGTTGCCTCCGTTACGTTCTTTTATCTCCTTCTTTTTCTATTCCAGGCTTATTTTCATTTTTCATGGAAGGTTTACGGAGAAATCCCTGTGTGGACTTATGACTGGGCCCTGATCAAACGGGTCCTTCCGGTATTTATGAAGTCGATGAGGATCCCTCCTTTTTTCGCTTATCTTGTACTCGGACTGCTGGTGGCATTATGTTATTGGTTGTTTTATAAAGCGCATCTCATCATCGTCGGCTGGTTTTCAAGTACAGACGGCACCTTTGCCTGGATCATTCCCCTGATGATATTTTTCCTGCCAGCCGTTCTGTTCTATTCCTGCAGGCCGGAGGTGAAAACTGGTTTATATCCGGCAATTGGTTGGATCGCGGCGGACATGAACCGTGCATTCACCGGTGAAAGGGTCAAAACCCTCCCCGACCTCCATCACCGCCTGGAATACGAAGATTATTATTCCCTTCCGCTTCATTCCAAACCGAATATCTATCTCCTTTTTATAGAGGCTTATGGATCTGTTGCAGCTGTGGTTGAACCTTACAACAAGGGATACCTCGACAAATTGGATTCCATGCAGGAACACCTGGCTTCCCAAGGATGGCAAGCGGCGTCCACCCTGAGCAATTCAACCATTCTCGGAGGCCGCTCCTGGCTTGGATTCACCAGTCTGCTGGGGGGGCTGCGGATTGACAACCACCTCGCTTATGAAAAACTGCTCCGGGAATACTCCCAATATCCACATCTGATCAGGGTGCTCAACCGACAGGGGTATCAGACTTACCGGCTCAATACCATGGCCAATTTCGGAGAGTCCTTTGAAAGACTGGACAGCATCACCAAAATCTTTTTTGGCCACCATCATTGGACAAAATATTCAGACCTTCCATACAGCGGTTACCAGTATGATTATTTCGGAGGCATTCCTGATCAATATGCACTGAACTACTGGGACGAATACATATTGGATAAAAAACAAGCGCCTTATTTTCTGTTTTTCATTACCCTGAATACGCACGCGCCTTTTTACCACCCCCCACCTTTGCTGGACGACTGGAAAGACCTGAATCAAATTAAAAACAGTCCGCATAAACGGATCCGGGCCGAGGACGGTTCACCCGTGGAACGTTATACCCAGGACGTCATCTACAACCTTTCCGTGCTGGAAAAATACATCCTGGAAAAAGCCGATTCCAATTCGCTCTTCATTCTCATTGGCGATCATCCACCCGCCGGCATGGAATACCTGCTGGATGGCACAACGGATACCTATGCTACCCCCTTGCACCTCATCAGTAAAGACCGGCGATGGATAAAAGCCTGCCTGGACAGAGGGTTTGATCCGGGCATGGCCCCGGTTTTTAAAAAAGGATCTTTATTAAAGCATGAAGGATTTTATTCCTTTTTCATGCAGCTATGGGCTGAAGTCGATTTCCTCCCTTCGGAAAAGATACCCGCTTATAAGGCCTTGGGTATGGAATGATTCAAGGCCGGTGGATCTGATCCAGGAATGAAAACTGTTTGACAAATGCAGGCCAGGAGGTCAGAATATCGTGTACCGGGTTTTCAACAAGGCTCAACTTGCCTAAATGGATTAAACAGGCTGCCTGCACCAGTTCGTCCATGTCTCTGCACATCATGCCCCGGCCCTGCCCGATCAGATTTATTATGTTTCCACGTCCAAGAGCAAGGGCCTGAAGTCCATTCACAAGCGCTTCGGCCAAAGCCATGCCATAGGTTTCAAAGAGGGAGGTGTCCACCAGGCATTTGCTTCCGGCATAAACCGCCTCCAGACGGTCATGGGAAACCGGCCCCTCGAGGATGATGCGTTCGGCCAGGCCCGGGTGGTTTTCCAGGACTTCCATGCATTTCATCGTATACGGTTCGTTTACCTTTCGGTCACCAAAAAAATGGATTTTCAGGCCATTAGGCAGGACTGCCTTCGCCAGGGCCTTGAGGAACTGATCGATTTGTTTTCCGGGTAGCCAATTGGCCACCAGGATAAATTTATCCTTTACAGCATCAGGTTCAGCTCCTGTTTTTTTGATCCAGGGTTGAACCATTTCAATCCGGCTCTTCCCGGACATAAAAGTATCCAGCCAGGTTCGGGTAAATGGGCTGTTGGCCAAAAGCAAATCAAAACAGGAGAGCCGTTCTATTTCCTTTTTCCGGTCGGTTTCCGGATCCAGCATGGAAGGTAGAAGGTGGCTGAAAAATATCTTAAAAGCCTGAATCTTACGGCAATCCCGGGGCTGAAGTTTATTTATCCAGATGGAATCTACGATGAGGAAATCCTTCGGTGCAAAAGCGATATGCTGGATATCCTTCCAGTCGATCCGGGTGAAAGCCCTGCCAGCTTCACGGAAGGCGCGGAATATTTGTGCATTGAGCATATTGCCTCCGGAAATGAAGGTTTGCGGATCAGGGCAGGCAAAATAAATCATGAAGCGGTATCTCCTTCATAAGAAGCCCAGGCTACATGGGATTCGCCCAGTTCTATCCGGAGCACTCCGCTGAAAAAAGGCTTGATCTCCCGGGCCAGGCTGCGATGAATGTATGCAGCCAGGTATTCCGTGGTGGTGATCCTGTCCCTGAATTCGTCCATCGTGTCAAGGTTCCTGAAGTGTATAGGGGCAAGGACTTTTTTAAGGTGCCCGGCGGCAAGGCCGATATCCACCACCACATTCATTTCATTGAGTACCGGACTGAAAAAAGTGGCGTCCACGATATAAGTGGCTCCATGCAACTGGCTGGCGATGCCGAATCCTTCATGGTGAAGCGAATGGGCAATCATGATGTGATCACGGATTCTGACGCTGTACATGGTTTAATACTTTAAAATATAAGTTAAGCCTTTTGATTGGGAATGCCTGATTTTATCGAAAACCGCAGGGCTGCTTTCAAAAGGAACCTGCTCGATTTCCAGATTATCCCAGCACGGATCGGCCAACAAAGCCAATATTTCCTGTTTGCGTTTCGCAAAATTCCAGGCACCCTGCAATTTCAGCGGGATGGATGAAACCTGCGAAGCAATAATGCGGAGCCGGTTGATATGAAAATGTTCACCCAATCCGAGCGTTATCTTTTGACGGCCATACCAGCTGAGCTCAATGACACGGCCTTCCAATCCCATGACTTCTAAACAATGTTGCAGGCCTGATGGACTGCCGCTGCTGTGAAAAGCCAGATCAAAAGGCCCCGGATCAAAACCGGGATCACCCGCATAAAAGCCCAGGCGCCTGGCCAGGCTGGCTCTCGTGGCATCCGGTTCGTATATGGTAATAGCCTCAATTCCTTTGAGGCGGAGCAACAGGGCTGTGAGGGCGCCGATCAGGCCAAATCCCGCGATCAGTATTTTTTCATTTTGAGTTGGTTCGGCATCCCAATAGGCGGTAAGGGCGGTTTCCATATTGCTGATCAGGACAGCCCGGGCTGGAGGGATCAGGGGGGGAATGAGGGTCAGGGTTTCCGGATCCACAGAGACCAGGTCCTGATGCGGATGCATTAAATGATAACACCGGCCATCCTCCGAACTGGCTACCAGGGAATACCCGTATTTAACCGGGAAGCCAAAGCCACCTTCCATATGCGGGACCTTCATTTTGGCGTAAATATTCTCAGGTACTCCGCCAAGGGAAATCGTTTTTTCCGTGCCCAGGCTGATCAGGGAATACAGGGAATGCAGAAGGATTTGACCTGGCTGCAAGTCCAGTTTCTGGCTGCGCATTTCGGAATGACCTGCGTCGATGTGCCATAAACTGCGTGAAGCCGGCATCGGGATCCTCATTTCAGGTCAAGAAGATGACCCATGATTCTCTTCTTGGTCTCCAGATAATACCGGTTTGAGCGGACCGGTGCGATTTCCAGGCCAATCCGTTTATCAATGATGATATCGCTGTTATCGAAGGCTTTTATTTTATCCGGGTTATTGGTCAGCAGGTTGATCCGGTGAATGCCCAGGTCCCGGAGGATCATCAGGGCATCTTCATAGGTCCTTTCATCCACTTTAAAACCAAGGTGGGTATTGGCCTCGGCCGTATCGATTCCCTGATCCTGCAACTGATAGGCTTTGAGTTTATTTATGAATCCGATTCCACGGCCTTCCTGGCGAAGGTAAAGAAGAACACCACCGGACTTGCCGATCAATTCCAGGGATTTATCCAACTGGGGGCCACAATCACAACGTTGCGATCCAAAGATATCCCCGGTCACACATTCAGAATGAATCCGGGTCAAAACAGGATTATCGACCGGAATCGGTTCTCTCACAAGAACGATATGCGGGGTGGGATCAGAATCCTGCTCCCCGTAGGCAATGACTTTGAATTCTCCCCAAATGGTGGGGATGGAACTTTCAGCCAACCTTCGAAACATAATACAAAATTACTGAAAATCAATCACTAAATGCTGGACGACCTGCAAGGCAGTGGATAAATTACAGCGAGTCTCACCAACTATTCGGAATAGGCTTCTACCGGCGGGCAGGTACAGACAAGGTGCCGGTCCCCATAAGCGTTGTTTACCCTGCTGACCGTGGGCCAAACTTTATTGTCTTTCAAATAATCCAGCGGATATGCCGCCTTGGCCCTGGTATAGGATTTAGACCATTGATCGGAGATCACCTGCCGGCAGGTATGCGGTGCATTTTTCAAAACATTGTCCAGCGGATCGGAATCCCCGTTTGCGATTTCGTCCAGTTCCTTTTTAATCTGCAGCATGGCATCGCAAAACCGGTCCAGTTCCGCCTTGTTTTCAGATTCAGTGGGTTCGATCATGATTGTTCCCGGGACCGGAAATGACAGGGTCGGGGCATGAAATCCATAATCCATCAAACGTTTGGCCACATCTTCCGCAGTAATCCCTATTCCCTTAAACGGCCTCAGGTCCAGGATCATTTCATGGGCAGCGCGTCCCAGTTCACCGCTATAGAGGACCTGGAAGGCATTTTCAAGGCGGGCTTTTAAATAATTGGCGTTCAGGATGGCATGCCGGGTGGCATTGACCACGCCTTCCTTTCCAAGCATGGCAATGTATCCATAAGAAATCAGCAGGATGCTTGCACTGCCCCAGGGTGCACTGCTCACGGCATGGGTGGCCCTGGCCCCTCCGGTTTTTACCATACTGTGGCCAGGGAGGTAGGGCGCCAGTTTTTCGTTTACACAAATCGGCCCCACACCGGGCCCTCCGCCCCCGTGGGGTATGGCAAACGTTTTGTGAAGGTTGAGGTGGCATACATCTGCCGCGATGATCCCCGGACTGGTTAAGCCGACCTGGGCATTCATATTGGCTCCATCCATATACACCAGGCCTCCACGGTCATGGATTATTTTACAGATCTCCTGGATCCGGGTTTCAAATACACCATGGGTGGAAGGATAGGTGATCATCAGGCAAGCCAGTTTATCTGCGTGCAGGTCTGCCAGCCGGACCAGGTCATCCACATCGATATTACCCATCGCATCGGTTTTGGTCACCACGACCTGCATGCCTGCCATCACGGCGCTCGCAGGATTTGTGCCGTGGGCGGATTCAGGGATCAGGGCAATTTTCCGATTGGTCTGTCCCTGGTGTTCATGGTAAGCCGCTATGGTCAATAATCCGGCATACTCACCCTGTGCGCCGCTGTTTGGCTGCAGGGAACAGGCTTTCATCCCTGTGATGGAGCAGAGCCATTTCTCCAGTTTTTCGAACACATGACGGTATCCTTCCGCCTGATCGGCCGGCACAAAGGGATGCAGGGAGGAAAAAGCCTCCATGGAAACCGGCAACAATTCCGAGACGGCATTCAGTTTCATGGTACAGGAACCCAGGGAAATCATTGAATGCACCAGAGAAATGTCTTTATTTTCCAGGTGTTTGATATAACGCATCAGGCTGGTTTCCGAGTGGCTGGTGTTGAAAACGGGATGTGTCAGGTACCTTGATGTCCTTTTGAGTTTGGTTGGAATGGATTCCCTGGAAGTCTTGAAGGCTTTGACCTCAAAAACAGAATACAAATCGTTCAGGTCTTCCCCGGAAACGGTTTCATCCAGGCTGATCTGTATGGAATCCGGAGTATAAAACAAATTGATTCCTTTGGCAAGAGCCCTGGCACGAATGGTTTCGATGATTTCAGGGCCGGCCTGGATAGCCAGGGTATCGAAGAAATGCCCATGTTTCAGTACATACCCTTGTTCCACCAGAGAGGCGGCGAGGTCAGCAGTTTTACGATGTACTTCTTCACCCAGGCGTCGTAAACCGGCAGGCCCGTAATATACCGCGTACATGCCGCTCATAATGGCCAGGAGGGCCTGGGCGGTGCAAATGTTGCTGGTGGCCTTTTCCCTTTTGATATGTTGCTCCCGGGTCTGCAGGGCCATCCGGTAAGCCGGGGCATTGTCCTGGTCCACACTCAGTCCTATGATCCTGCCCGGTATATTCCTTTTAAATTCATCCCGGCAGGCAAAAAATGCAGCATGAGGGCCGCCAAAACCGACTGGCACTCCAAAGCGCTGGCTATTTCCAATGACGGCATCGGCTCCCCATTCGCCCGGCGGTTTGAGCAGGGTCAGGGCCAGCAGATCCGTAGCAACAGCTACATAAACCTGGTTTTCATGTGCGGCCTCACAGAGTTCTGATTCATCGGTCAGCTGACCTTCCTTGCCCGGATATTGGAGGAGAAGGCCGAAAACCTCAGGATCCCTAAGGTTTTCCGCCAAATCGGATTTTATAATCAATTCAATATTCAGGGCCTTTGCCCGGGTTTGCAGAACATCACGGGTGTGGATATAAACGGCATCGCTGACCAGGAATTTGTACCGGGCACCCTGTTCATTCTTATTGGCCAGGTTGTAAAACATGATCATGGCCTCCGCAGCCGCAGTGCCTTCGTCCAGCAGCGAAGCATTGGCAATGGGCAGTGCGGTGAGGTCTGCCACTACCGTCTGAAAATTAAAGAGGGCCTCCAGCCTGCCCTGGGCGATTTCAGCCTGGTAGGGAGTGTATTGGGTGTACCATCCCGGATTTTGAAAAATATTCCTGAGAATGGGAGAAGGGGTAAAGGTGCCGAAATACCCCTGGCCGATATACGAACGAAAAATTTTATTTTTTTCCGCGATGCGTTTGATATGCCTGAGATACTGGTGTTCGTCCATGGCATCGGGCAGATCGGGGGCCGAAGTCATCCGGATAGCCGGCGGTATCGTCTGATTAATCAATTCGTCCAGGGTATCCAGGCCAATGGTTTTTAACATTTCATTGACCTCAACCGGACTGTTTCCTAAGTGCCTTTGCTCAAAAGCATGAGGATGGAACATATGGTTTGCTAATTTGACTGCAAAAGTACAAACTTGGCTACCTTAATTCTGTCTATTGAAATAATTTATATAAGAATTTTCAAAATATATGCATTCTAATCAAGGCCATACAGAATGGATTCGTCTTTCGTTGGAAACATATATACCCTAGTAGTAGAATGATACAGGGTTGATTGCGGCTCGGCTATCTATTTCAACCCAAATTCTTTTCTCAACTCCTTCACCTTATCGAGTTTTTCCCAAGTGAAGAGCTCGACCTTTACTTTTTTCTCCTTACCATCAGGCATTTTAAATTCTTTTGTGATGATTTCCGGCTTGCGGCCCATGTGACCGTAAGAAGCGGTTTCACTGTAAATGGGATTACGGAGCTTCAACCTTTTTTCAATAGCGTATGGGCGCATATCAAAAATGGAGAGCAGTTTTTCCGCAATTTCACTGTCCTGGAGGTTTACCCTTGAAGTGCCATAGGTATTAACATAGAGGCCCATGGGTTGGGCGACTCCAATGGCGTAAGAAACCTGCACCAGCACCTCATCGCAGACCCCGGCAGCAACCAGGTTTTTGGCAATATGCCGGGTGGCATAAGCGGCAGAACGGTCTACTTTGGAGGGATCCTTACCCGAAAAGGCCCCTCCCCCATGGGCACCCTTTCCGCCATATGTATCCACAATGATTTTACGGCCCGTAAGGCCGGTATCACCATGCGGACCACCAATCACGAATTTGCCAGTCGGATTGATATGATATTTGATCTTGTTGTCAAATAATTTCTGGTTCTTGAGGTCCAGTCTTTTTTTCAAGCGAGGAATCAGAATGCCCACCATGTCCTTATAAATCTTTTCAGCCATGGCTTGATCATCTGCAAAGGGATCATGCTGGGTTGAAATGACTATAGTATCGATTCTCACCGGTTGATTCTGGTCATTGTACTCTATGGTTACCTGACTTTTGGCATCCGGCCGCAGATATTTAATTTGTTTGTTTTCTCTGCGCAGGGCCGCAAGTTCGAGAAGGATCTGATGAGCAAGGTAAAGCGGTAAGGGCATATAGTCCTCCGTTTCGCGGCAGGCATATCCAAACATCATGCCCTGATCACCGGCGCCTTGGTCTTCCCGGTTTTTCCTGTCAACACCTCGGTTGATATCGGCTGATTGTTCGTGTATGGCGGAAAGGATGCCGCAGGAATCCGCTTCAAACATGTATTCGCTTTTTGTATAGCCGATTTTACGGATCACCTGCCTGGCTATATCCTGTACATCCAGGTAGGTTTTTGATTTAACCTCCCCGGCAAGAACGACCTGGCCGGTGGTCACCAGGGTTTCACAGGCGACTTTGGATTCCGGGTCGAAAGCAAGAAAATGATCAATCAATGCGTCTGAAATCTGATCTGCCACTTTATCGGGGTGCCCTTCGGATACAGATTCAGAAGTGAATAAATAAGGCATAAAATAAATTTAAAGCGTTTGATGTTGAATCGTTTGATTCAACGGCTGCAAAAGTATATATAAATCCCGAATAGAATATGTTGTAAATGCAGGTCTTATTTTATACTCACGTACAACATGGCATTGCCTTCCATGTAGCCGGTCAGGGTGTCCCCGACGGCCACCGGGCCCACCCCTGCAGGAGTACCCGTATAAATCAGATCGCCTTTGAGCAGTTTAAAATACCGGGATGCATGACAAATGATCTGGTCAAATCCGAACAACATATCTTTTGAATTACCGGTTTGCACCGTAACGTCATTTTTACGGAGCTCAAATTCGATGGCATCCCGGTTACGCAAGGCGGTCAGGGGAATGAAGTCACCCAGGACAGCTGAATAATCGAAGGCTTTTGCGATTTCCCAGGGAAGGCTTTTTTCCTTGCATTTTTCCTGCAGGTCCCTTGCCGTGAAGTCAATGCCCAGGCCAACGGCATCGTAATATTTATGCGCGAAAGCAGGCTGTATGGCTTTGCCGTTTTGATTGATCCGGATGACCAGTTCCAGTTCGTGATGGATGTTTTTACTGAAATCCGGGAAATAAAAAGGACGCCGGTTGATCAGCAAGGCCGTAGATGGTTTCATAAACAGGACCGGCTCTGCCGGGACCGGATTATTCAATTCTTTCGCGTGGTTGACATAGTTTCTGCCTACACAGATGATCTTCATGAAGCATCAATTGATTGAGGCAAAAAGGTAAGATATTTTTTTGAAAAAAGCTTATGCTTCGGGGTTACCAGGATGTGATCATCAGCCCGCAGGCTTCCTTGATCTGGTCAAGGTTGTGTTTCGCTTTTTTCCGGATGGTTTCTGAAGAGGAGCGTATCATGTCTTTGTATTCCTTTTTATTGGCCAGGATATGATCCATCTTTTCCCGCATGGGAGCGCTGACACTCACCAGGGCTTCGGCCACAGCTTCCTTGAGTTCTGCGTATTTGAGGCTTTTGTCTTTGTACCTCGTCATCAGTTCTGCATGGGTAGCCAGTTGACCACTGGCTTTTAAGAGTGAAAACAGGTTTTCCACACCCGGGCTCATGGCTGCAGTGCCTTCGGTACCGGTATCCGTGACCGCAGTGCGGATCTGTTTCCGGATCTGGTCTGCATGGGCAAACACATTGATGTTGTGTTTTTCTCCCAGGCTGGCACTCATTTTCCTGCCGGGATCTGCGGTCGACATCACTTTGGGAATTTCAGTAAACAGGGCCTCGGGCACTGGCAATATTTCTTTGCCCACCTGGTTGTTGAACCGGATGGCAATGTTGCGGGTCAGTTCCAGGTGCTGCTCCTGGTCTTTGCCCACAGGCACATATTTTGGTTTGTAGATCAGGATATCTGCCGCCTGCAGGACCGGATAAGTGTACAATCCCACTGAAATAAAGGAATCCTTGTCTTTGTCAGTTATCTGCTGGCTTTTGTCCTTAAACTGGGTCATGCGCTGCACTTCTCCATAGCTGGCAAAACAGCCCAGGATCCAGGTCAATTCCGCGTGTTCAGGAATCAGGGATTGGATAAACAGGTTGGAGGGCTTAATGCCGCAGGCAATGAGGCCGAAGATCCCGTTCCAGGTCGACTCTCTCAGGGTGGCCGGTTTATAGGGCATCGTCATGGCATGATAATCCACGATGGCGTAATAACAGTCGTAGCCGGCCTGGAGATTTACCCAGTTTTGCACCGCCCCGAAATAACGGCCGAAGTGCAGGTTCCCGGTTGGCTGCATGCCGGACAAAACCCTTTCTTTTTCGGAGCCAGGCTGATTCATCATAAAAAATTTAATAGACGGCTATCGCGGAAATTTCCACCTGCACGAATCTGGGCAGGTTGGATACCTCCACCGTTTCGCGGGACGGAGCGGTAGCCGCCGGAAAATATTCTCCATAGACCGCGTTTATCCTGGAAAACTGGTGCATGTCTTTGATAAAAACCGAACATTTCACCACATGCTGATAATCCAGTCCTTCCGCACGAAGTATGGCGCCCAGGTTTTTCAGTACCTGGTGCGTTTCCGCTTCGAGACTATTGTTGACCATGCTGCCATCGGACGGGTTGATCGCGATCTGGCCGGAAATATACAGGCAGCCATTGGCTTTCACCGCCTGGCTGTAAGGCCCGATAGGCAATGGAGCCTCTCCGGTTTTTACAATATGTTTCATCCGGATTATTCCGCAGCTCCTTTCACCAATACCCGGCCCTTGTAATAAAGGTCGCCTTCGTGCCAGTAAGCACGGTGCCTGAGGAAAGCTTCACCGGTGGTTTTACATACCGATACGTTCGGTAGTTCGGCCTTGTGATGGTTGCGGCGTTTGTTTTTTCTCGACCGGGATATCCGGGTTTTTGGATTTGGCATGACTTAGTATTTAAAGAAATCAGTTAATTCAATTTTATTTTTTTCAGGTCTTCCCATATGGACGCGTCTCCTTCAGGAGTGGTTTCAATGTTTTTCAGTTTTTCCAACACTTCCCGGTTACAGGGGATGCCCTTGCAATCATATACGTTGGTCAGGGGCATGGCCATAATGATCAATTCATATATCAGCCGGGCGGCATTCCACTCCGAGGCCTGGGGATCCACATAAATGACGTCTTCTTCCTCCTTCCCCTCTTCAAATTTCAGAATCACCCTGTACTCGGTTTGCACCGGCAATACGATGGGCGCCAGGCAACGATCACAGGAACAGGCATAACTTCCCTCAATCCGGAAGTCCAATACTGCCAGGTCCTGACGCCGGTCCATCAACACTTCGGCGATGAACCGGCCTTCTGCAATGGGTGAATTTTCAAAATGGCTGAAATACTCAGGACCCATTTCGAAATGATATTCGTGGGACCCTGGTTTAAGTCCGGACAGGGGTATCGAAAACTCCTTAAAACGTTCCATTTGAAAGAACTTTTCCCAATTTTTTGGGATGCAAAGATACTCTTTTTTATAAAATATCCCGCCCGGATTCGTTCCAGCGAGGGACAGGTATTAATAAGGTGATTTACAATAAAATATACCCTCATTAAGGACCATAGGTATCCCACTCAGATAATCCTACCAAGGCCATGTTTCCAGGCCTCAGATATTCTGTTCGGTTCCTGTTTTTGTCCCGTTGAGGTAATCGATGAATGGCTGATCCCGGTAACGGACCCCGGTGGCCCGGTACAAAGCATTGCCTATCGCACCACTCACCGGCGGAATAGCCGGTTCTCCCAATCCGGTAGGGTCAATGGTATTTTTTACAAAATGAACTTCCACATCCGGTATTTCTCCCATGCGGATCATTCTGTATTTGTCAAAATTGGATTCATTCGGGCTACCTTCCTTGAAGGTCAGCCTTCCGAACATTGCGGCTCCCATGCCGTCCACCACACTTCCCACGATCTGGTTGAGGGCCCCGCTTTGATTGACCAGGATACCGCAATCCACTGCGCAATACACTTTCTTCACGACGGGTTTACCTTTGACCTTGACCACCTCAGCCACCTGGGCGACATAGGTGGAGTGCGCAAAATACACGCTGAATCCCCTGTAGACCCCTTTTTTCTTTTTAAACCATTGGGATTTTTCAGCAACGAGGTCGATCACGGCTTTAAAACGGTCCGGTTCATACAATACCTTACCGACCGGGTTGGCTTTGGCTTTTGCTACCCATTCCAGGCGAAGCGTCACCGGGTCTTTGCCTGCGGCCTCGGCTACTTCATCGAAAAAGATTTGTTCTGCACCCGCCAGGAAATTGGTGATGGGTGCCCTCCACGGCCCGGTTGTAATGGGTGATTTATAATCCGAAGATTCCACTAAAACATGGTCGATGGCACCAACGGGGAAGTTGTTTTCCCGCGAAGGATTGCCGCTGTTGATACCGGCCGCCCTCAACTGGAATGCGATCATTTTGCCGCTGGAATCCAGGCCGGCTTTAAATTTATATTTACAAGCCGGGCGGTAAATACCTCCTGTCATATCGTCCTCGCGCGACCAGGTGACTTTTACCGGCGATTTTATCAATTTGGACAATTCAGCTGCTTCGAGGGCGAAATCACTGTTCAGCCTCCTGCCGAATCCCCCACCCATGCGGGTAAATTCTACACTCACCTTTTCCTGGGGAAGGTTGAGCAGGCGGGCTACAGCATTGCGCGCGGCTTCCGGATTTTGTGTCGGCCCAACAAGTACTGCGTGGTCATCCCGGACGTCCGCATAAAAATTCATGGGCTCCATCGAGTTATGAGGAATGAACGGGCACTGAAATTCGGATTCAACAATTTTAGCCGCCTCCTTAAAGGCCTGTTCGATATTGCCTTCAGCCCTTCGGCTTTCCATTTTACCATTTGCGATCAAATCCGACAGGATTTTATTGTGCATCTCCGAACTTTCGAGTTCTACGTCCTTTTCCCATTCTATTTTAAGCTCCTTCCGGGCTTTCATGATTTCCCAGGTAGACTTTCCGATGATGGCCACCCGGTTGTTAAAGGAGACTACCTCCTCGATGCCCTGCATGGCTTTGGCAGCATCGCCGTTGACGGATTTCAGTTTCAGTCCGAAGGCTGGCGCCCGCACAATCATGGCTTGTTTCATCCCCGGTTTATAGACATCCAGTCCGTAGATCGTCTTCCCGGTAAAAACTTCCATGTTATCGACCGCTTTGACCCAGGTGCCGATCGTATGAAACTGGGAGGGGTCTTTCAGTGTAATTTCTTTGGGCAGGCTCAATTTAGAGGCCGCTTCGGCAAAAGCCCCGTAATGTTCCATCTTCCCTGTGGCCTTATGATGAATTTTACCCATCGAGGTTGAAAGCTGGTCCATGGGCACCCCCCATTGGGCACTGGCCGCCTGCAATAAAAGATTGCGTGCAGAAGCCCCGGCTTCCCTCAGCCTTTTCCAGGAATGGGGTGTGCTGCGGCTACCCCCGGCAACCTGTCTTTCGAATCGTTTTGTATCCAGTGGCGCCTGCACGACTTTTATTTTTTTCCAGTCCAGGTCAAGTTCTTCCGCCACGATCATGGGAAATGAAGTTTTGATGCCCTGGCCCACTTCCGGGTTAGGGGAAAATATGGTTACTGACCCGTCCGGGTGAATGGAAAGGTAGGAGTTGAAATGAACCAGATCGGCCTCGCCGGACTGGACTTTCAGCCTGGAGCTGCTGTTTTTGCTGAACAGGTTGAAACTCAGGAAAAGTCCGCCACCGGCCACCGCAGTGTTTTTAAGAAATTGTCTGCGGTTGGGTGAAGCTATTTTTGACGTTGACATGGATATTAATTTTCAGGAAGTGATTAATAAAACTTATTTCATGTTTTTGGCTGCAGTCTTGACCGCATCCTTTATCCGGTGATAGGTACCACAACGGCAAATATTTGAATTCATGGCTTCCACGATTTCCTTATCCGAAGGATTGGGGTTCTTTTTGAGAAAAGCTGCCGCAGTCATGATCTGGCCTGTCTGGCAGTAACCGCATTGTGGTACGTCGATCTCGTCCCAGGCTTTCTGTACAGGATGATCCCCATTGGCAGAAAGCCCTTCGATCGTGGTCACCTGGGCGTTGCCAACCGAGGATACCGGCAGCACACAGGCGCGTACCGCTTCCCCGTTGATATGAACGGTACATGCCCCACAGGTGGCGATGCCGCAGGCGTATTTGGTGCCCAGCAATCCAAGATGATCCCGGAGAACCCAAAGCAAGGGGGTGTCATCAGCTACATCAGCCTTAAGCTGCTTTCCGTTGATGTTCAGATTATACATTGGCATAGAAAATCGATTTTAGTATGAATGGATAAAGTTAAGTCCCGAAGCCTGATTTATCCCTTTTCTTTAATATGAAATGGAACTTTTGAATCTGTTTTTAACATTTTGGCAACACATTCCCGGTTATCCTGCTGCCATTGGACCGTCCATTGATATATTTTAAAACCACCCGGCCTGGATAGCTTCTAACCATCGGGCTGGGAATCTGCCTGCCAGGCCGTTATTCCCACTGATTTTCATAGTTTTGTCAGATGCACCCGGAGATCTATCTTTGCGTCCATGTTAATATCAATGACCGGATACGGCCGTTCCGGTGGGGAGATCAGAAATCATAAGATCCGGGTTGAAATCAAATCCGTCAACAGTAAATTTGCAGAGTACCGGTTCCGTCTGCCCATTTTGTTTCGTGACAAAGAATTTGAGATCAGGAAATTGCTCAACGGAAGCATTGACCGGGGCAAAATCGATTTTCTGATTGAACAGGCGGATGCTGACCTGAATGAAGTACAGATCAATTCTACCCTCTTCATTCGTTATGCAGAAGTACTCAACCAGTTGAGCTCGCAGGCCGGGCTCGGGCGTGAACCCCTGATCCCTTCCATCCTCTCTCTTCCCAACGTGGTCGAATCATCGGAGTCCCCGCTTAACGATGAAGAATGGGCGATCTCGGAAAATATGATCAAAGTGGCCATTGAGGAGTTTAATGCATTCCGGGCACATGAAGGCCTGATCCTGGCCGAGGTGATCAAAACGAATGTGGTCAATATCAAACAAAACCTCAGCCAGGTCGAAGCCTTTGAAAAAAGCAGGACCGACCAGGTCAGGCTGCGGCTCAACCGGATGATGACGGAATTCACGAACCGGCCCGATTACGACGCCAACCGTTTCGAACAGGAACTCATGTATTATCTTGAAAAAATTGATTTTACCGAAGAAAAGATCCGGCTGGCCAAACACTGCGATTATTTTATTGAAAAACTCAACCTGCCCTCCAGCAATGGGCGGGAACTGAATTTCATCAGCCAGGAAATGGGCCGGGAAATCAATACCCTGGGCTCAAAAGCGCAGGAACACAATATCCAGCACCTCGTGGTCGCCATGAAGGACGAGCTCGAAAAAATCAAGGAGCAACTGGCTAACGTGGTCTGACGCATATGGGAAAACTGATCATCATCACTGCGCCTTCCGGTTCCGGTAAAAGCACCATCGTCAGCCACCTGCTTCAGACCTTTCCCCGCCTCGCCCTCTCCGTATCTGCTACTACCCGGGCGCGCAGGCCTTATGAAACCGAAGGCCGTGAATATTATTTCATCCAACCCTCTGAGTTTGTGCAATACATCAGACAGGGCCGGTTTGTGGAATGGGAAGAAGTCTATCCCGGCCAGTTTTACGGTACCCTGAAAAGCGAATTAAAAAGGCTTTGGTCCCTGAGAAAACTCATTGTCTTTGATATTGATGTGCGGGGAGCGAAGGACCTTAAAAGAATGTATCCAAAAAATTCACTGGCTATTTTTATAAAACCTCCATCTTTGGGGGTCTTGCGCCAGCGACTGGAAGCACGGAATACCGAAACACCAGAAAAAATAGCTGTCCGCATGGCCCGGGCGACGATGGAAATGAGTTACGAAAACCAATTTGACGCCCTCGTCATCAACGATGATCTTGAAACCGCGAAAAATAAAACTGAAATTTTAATAGAAAAATTTATCCAAGGCCAGTGAACAAATCTTCCAACACGGTGCAAAAAACAACCCTGGGCGTAAAAGTGGCCGTGGAAGTTTTTTTTCAGCCGAAATATTCCATTCCCTTTTCGGATCAGAACGTCTTTACCTATCACATCAGCATAGCCAATGAAAACCCATTCGCCGTCCAGTTGCTCAGAAGGCATTGGTGGATATGGGAAAGCAACGGAACCCGCCGCCAGGTGCGCGGAGAAGGGGTGATCGGCGAACAACCGGTGATCCAGCCCGGGGATGCACATCGTTATGAATCTTTTTGCCCCATTGCCAGTGATATCGGTAAAATGCATGGAACCTATCAAATGATTCGGCTGGATACCCGTGAACTTTTTGACATCGAGATCCCCGAATTCCAGCTTATGGTGCCCAGCGTGGAAAATTAACCCTGCCCCCGGGGCAGGCTTCCAAATTCAACGTGTCCGGGGTTTTTATCCCCTGGCCAGTGCCTGATGGTTTACCCGTCCCAGTAGGCTCTTCCAACCTTAAAATTTTTATTTCCGTATTACTGCTGGTATGTTGTCTCTTTCCCGTTTTGGTTAAAGTCCTGTTTTTAAGGAAATTAAACAAAAGTTGGCATGGGATTGGGAGTACGGATAAACTGATTTTAAGATGTGTTAATATATAGTTTATGAATAATTAACATATGAAACACTTGGTAAAACCTATTTTTGATTTGACAATTATAAATTCCATTCCATGATCGTATTCAGTATTGCCATGGTGGTGGCTTCCTTGTTTTTAGGGATACAAGCCACAAAACCGAAGCCTTACAAAGGCCAGTACCTCTAGGATGCATAAAGGGTTCGATAGTTTATAACGAACCCTTTATTGTTTTTCCCCTTTCTGAAATACCCCGTCAATGATTCTTGTTGAAATCTGCGCTCAATCTTACCGGGCTGCCCTGGTAGCTGATAAAAACGGAGCACACCGGATTGAACTGTGCACACACCTCGGTGGCGGTGGCCTTACTCCATCCCTGGGTTTGATCCAGGAAGTGCTTGATCAGGTCCATATTCCCGTATTTGTACTCATCCGCCCGCGAACCGGTGATTTTTGTTATTCGGTGGAGGAACTTTCTATTATGGAAAAAGATATACGCCACTGTGTACGGGCCGGAGCTCACGGCATTGTAGCCGGAAGCCTGACCCGGGAGAATGAAGTGGATTTGGAATCTACCCGCAGGCTCATCGATGCTTCGGAAGGCCTGCCGTTCACCTTCCACCGTGCTTTTGAATACGTCCCGGACAGCATAAGGGCCATGGAAGACCTGATCGCCCTTGGGGTGTCCCGCATTCTTACGGGTGGCCGGACCGGCCACGCACCGAACAACAGGTTTGAACTCAAAGCGCTACAATTGTATGCCGGTGAGCGATTGATCATACTGGCTGGAAGCGGCGTCACTCCAGAGAATGTAACTGAACTGGTCAGAGACAGCCAGGTCAAAGAAATTCACAGTTCGGCAAAATATGATTCATTCTCGGCATTAAATACCAATGGTTATCCTTTTGACGCAGACCCTGAGAAGGTGAAAGCTCTTGTGGCAACGTGCAAGGGCATATAACCCAGACGTGAATAAAGGATCAGGTAGTCCTCTTCTTGATGCTGCAGCCAATAGCCCGGGTGAAAGAAGGATCGGGATCCTGGTTCTTTTCAATGGCGTTGATGGCTTCCTGTACATAATGGATTTTCACAGCCGCTTCATCTTCCGCATTGTCGTCCATGGCCCCGATGTATTTAACTTTCTTGGCGGCATCCAGAATATAAAAATGGGGGGTCTTGCTTGCCCCGAAGGCCTGGACAATGGACTGACTTTCATCGTATACGTAGGGAAAAGGGAATGCCTTCGCCCTGGATCTTTCCTGCATTTTATCATAAGAATCCCCGGGTGACATATTACGGTCATTGGAATTAATCGCGATCAGCGGCCAGGCAGCATCGTCCAGTTTTTTGGCAAGGGATATGATGCGGTCCTCGTACAACTTGGCATAAGGACAGGTGTTGCAGGTGAAGACGATCACGTACCCTTTGGCTTTGGGGAAATCTTTGGTGCTGATCATTTTGCCGGTAACGTCTTTGCCACTGAAGTCGGCAGCGACGTCCCCAACCTGGTAACCCTTACCGGAAGGCGGAGTAAAAAACAGGCTGATGAAGGCGGCCGCCAGGATCAAGTACAACGATTTTTTCATGTTTGAAGTGTTGTTTTAAAAGTGAACAATTTCTTTTTTCAGTGAGTCGTAACTTTCAAATTTCTGTTCGAAAAACTTTCTTTTTCCACTGTTCAGGATGAGGGTTGCCGGAATTGCCCCCGACCAGGCCGGCTCTACCAGGGGCATCCAGTCATCTGCATTCAGCCCCTGAATACGGTAGACTTCGCACTGTTTATAGCCATTCTCCAGCAGCGGCACTACTTTTGATTTCACCTCCTTTTCAAAATCCAGGTTGACCAGGATGATCCTTAGCGCCGGCACTTCTTTTTTTAATCTTGCAAACCAAGGCAATTCCTCCATACAGGGGCCGCACCAGGTTGCCCAGAAATTAATAATTACGGATTGACCTGCTGGTCCGGCACACAGTAACTGAAAATCTTCCTTCGAAAGATTGCGCACGGGATCGACCTGGGCAGAAATGCCAAAACAATACAAGGTCAACAGCCATGCCCAACCAACTCTTTTCATGAAGATCAACAAATTTATAAGGCATAATCCGGATGGTGCGTTAACGATCTCTTAAATGAGTTATCAGTCGTCAGTGATCAGTGATCAGCTATCAGCTATCAGCTATCAGCTATCAGTTATCAGCCAACAGTTATCAGCTATCAGCTATCAGCTATCAGCTATTAGAAAGCTGAATGCTGAATGCTGAAAGCTGAATGCTGAAAGCTGAATGCTGAAAGCTAATTAAGCACATACTCCAGCCCCAGGTTCCTGAATTCATTCAACAATTCGGCATTGACCTCAATCCTGTATTCTTCGGATACCATTTGAAGACTGGTCTGGGTGGCTCGGTCGACGAGCACTACTTTTAATCTGGATTTCCCTTTTTGATTTTCACAGATGGATTTCAGTTTTGCAATTTTAGTTTCGTCCAGTTGATGTACCGGTACCTGCAGAAGTACGCTTTCAGCCAGGGCAGGGCCCGTACTGGCAAGTTGCTGGACGCTTTGAATCCTGAAGCGCGTTGAATTGCCGTCATTAAAAACCTGGTAGGTCCCTTTGATATATACCATTTGTCCCAATTCCAGCCTGTTTTTGAAGTCCAGGTAGTTTTCACTGAACAGCGGAAATTCAAAGGTGCCCTCATAATCCCTTAATTCAAACTGTCCGTAACCGGTCCCTTTCTTACTGATCCGGTGATCCGAACGCGTCACGATGCCCGCAACCTTGATGGGGACATCCTTGTACTGCGGAATATTAGACACCGTACAAGTCGTAAAATGATCGAGGATGTATTTGTATTCATCCAGCGGATGGGCGGATATAAATATTCCGGTCACTTCCTTTTCCCGGTTCAGCCTTTCAACCAGGCTCCAGGGTTCCTTAATTTTTGGGAAGACGGGATCCGGCATGGGTGTATCGCTCGCCATATTGAAAAGGGACATTTCATTTTTTGATTTCAGGTCCTGCCATTGGCTGCCCAGCCGCAGGGCATGCTCCAGGAAACTGTCGTACTTTTCGGTAGGTGCAAAATACTGGCTGCGGTCCACCTCCGGGTGCAGCGCATCCAGGGCTCCGCCCAGTACAAGAGCTTCAAGGCTTTTTTTATTTACGGTCCTTGAATTTAGCCTTGAAGTGAGATTAAATATATTGGTATAAAGGCCATTGGCCTGCCGTTCCTTCAGGATATCTTCCACAGGGCCGTCCCCTACCCCTTTGAGTGCCGAAAGGCCAAATCGGATGGCGTTGTCCCGGGTGACATTAAAATTTGAACCGCTCTCATTGATGTCGGGTCCCAGTACCTTAATGCCCAGTCTTTTGGTTTCCTGCAGGTAAAATTCCAGTTTGGTGATGTCCTGTTTGTTGTGTGTCAGCACGGCAGCCATAAACTGCCTGGGATAATGGGTTTTGAGCCAGCCGGTCTGAAAAGCCAGGATGGAATATGCCGCCGCATGAGAACGGTTGAATCCATAATCCGCGAAACGGGCCATCAATTCAAAGATCTCTTCAGCCTTTGATTCATCGATGCCACGATCGATGGCCCCTTCGACAAACAATTTCCGGTGCACCTGCATCTCATCGTGCTTTTTCTTGCCCATAGCCCTTCGCAGCATATCCGCAGCCGCCAGGGTATACCCCGACATAATCTGAGCGGTCTGCATGATTTGCTCCTGGTAAACGAGGATGCCATAAGTAGGCCGGAGCAATTCTTCGAGGCGTTCGTGCGGGTATTCGACCTCTTCCTGTCCGCGTTTGCGCCGGATAAAACTGGGGATATTGTCCATGGGCCCCGGACGGTAAAGGGCACTCATGGCGATGATGTCTTCCAGGGTTTCCGGCTTGAGGTCACGCAGGTATTTTTGCATGCCGTCCGATTCAAATTGAAAAATGCCGATCATGTCTCCGCGCTGAAACAATTCCAGAGTGGCTGGGTCGTCCAGCGGGATCCGGTCGATGTCCACGACCTTTCCTGTGTTTTCTTCGATGAGTGCCAGGGCATCTTTAATGATCGAAAGGGTACGCAAGCCCAGGAAATCTATCTTCAGCATGCCGGCCGCTTCCACCAGGTTGCCTTCATATTGCGTCACCAGGAGTTCCGTGTCTTTAATGGTAAAAACGGGCATGATCCGGTCAATGGGTTCAGGGGCGATGATGATGCCGGCTGCATGGATGCCGGTATTGCGTACGGAACCCTCCAAACGCTCGGCCAGGGCCAGTACCGTAGAAGCCTGGTCCCCCCTGGACCGTATATCCCGAAGCTGACTTACCTGGTTGATCTCGTCCGGTGTGAGTTCATCTTTGAAGCTATCCACCGGTTTATTAAGTATATCAGCAAGATGAATTTTGGGTTTGCCGGGTACCATCTTGGCCACCCGGTCCGTATCTGCGAGCGGATAATCCAGTACCCGGCCGACATCCCTGATAGAAGAACGGGCAGCCATGGTATTGAAGGTCACAATCTGGGCCACCTGGTCCCGGCCATATTTTTTTATGACATAGTCAATCACTTTCTGCCGGCCTTCATCATCAAAATCAATGTCCATATCGGGCATGGATATCCTTTCCGGATTAAGGAAACGTTCAAACAGCAGGTTGTATTTGATGGGATCAAGCCCGGTAATACCCAGGCAATAGGCCACCACAGACCCGGCAGCGCTGCCCCGGCCCGGCCCGACACGGACATCCAGCTCCCGGGCCGCTTTGATGAAATCCTGGACGATGAGGAAGTAGCCTGAAAAGTTCATTCCGAAAATGATACGCAGTTCGTGTTCAATCCGGTCCAACAGTGCCTGGCTGAGCTCAGGATAACAACGTTTGGCACCTTCATATACCAGATGTTTCAGGTATTCGTCCTGGCCGGCATATCCTGAAGGAATGGGAAAATTGGGAAGTAGGATGTTTCGGTTGAGGTCCAGCGTGTCTACTTTGGAAAAAATTTCGACAGTATGGTCGAGGGCCTGGGGAATATCTGCAAAAAGCCTGTCCATTTCTTCCCGGGTCTTGAAATAAAACTGATCGTTCGGAAAGCGGAACCGGTCTAAATCCGTTCTTTTTGAATTGGTATTTACACAAAGCAGGATGTCATGAGGCTCTGAATCCTCCCGGGTGAGGTAATGAACGTCGTTGGTGGCGATGACTTTGATATTGTATTTTTTGGCCAGCTGGATGAGCATCCGGTTTACATCCTCCTGGCTCAAGCCGCTGTTGTCCAGGTTTTCCAGGCCGTGCCGTTGCAGTTCAATGTAAAAATCTTCTCCGAAAAGATTTTTCCACCATTTGACCAGTTCTTCCGCCCGCTCCAGTTTACCCGCCAGGATGGCCTGAGGAATTTCCGCACCCAGGCAGCAGGAAGTGGCGATGAGGCCCTCATGGTATTTCAGGATGAGTTCCTTGTCGATCCGGGGAAACTTGCCGTAGGACCCTTCAATAAAACCCAGCGAACAGAGCTTTGAAATATTCAGGTATCCTTGTTGGTTCTTGGCGAGCAACAACTGGTGGAAACGCTCGTCCTTCTCCCCTTTTATTTTTGAGAATGCCTGTTTGTGCCGGTCCTCCACAAGGTAAAATTCACATCCGACGATGGCTTTGATCCCCGCTTTCGTGGCCTCATTCACAAAACTAAAGACTCCGAACATATTCCCATGATCGGTGATGGCAATCCCCTGCTGTCCATCCTTTTTTGCCAATTGGATCAAATCGGGTATCCCGCATGCGCCATCGAGTAAAGAATATTGCGTATGGCAATGCAGGTGGATCAGGTCAGGCATAAAACAAAATTATCGATTTCTTTGATAGGAATTCCGGCAGCGCTTTCTGAACTATTCCTCATCCCGCCTTGTTGTTTGATTTTCAATCTGTCAAGTCCCTGATAAGGAGGCAGATGAATCGATTAAACGGGTGCTCAAATATGCCGTTATAATTTCAAATAAACCGTATATTTGCGCCCTGAATTTAGGTTCAATGTAAAAAATATATATTCTTTATTTACTGAAATTCAATTGTTTATGGCTACGAAATCCAAAACAACGGCAACCGCAAAAAAAGGAATAAAACCTTCGGGCGCACCCACTCCAAAAAAAAAGGAAATGGCCAAAACGGCCAAAACCATAAAGGCGGTCAATGTCCATAGTGTAAAAGTTGCAGCCGCCAAAGAGGGCGGCAAAGGAAAAGCCATAACGACCAAATCCTCACCCGCTAAAGCAGCTCCTTCCAAAGCGACCCCGGTCAAAGCGATTCATGGAAAAGCGGCTCCTGTCAAGGCTCAGGCCAAGTCCGTTGAAATTAAAAAGACAAGCCCGGCCAAACCGGTTCATAAGCCCGCTGCGGCAACCAAAACTACTGAACCCCATAAACCCCCTGTGGCTCCACCCGCAAAGCACAGTCAATCTGACTTAATTAAAACTCAAAATAAAAAATCAGTGAGCAAAGAAATCCCCGAAACGGGCAGTGCGCCAAAACCCAATGGCAAAAGCCGGTATTCCGACAAGGAACTGGCTGAATTCAAGGCCCTGATCGATGAAAAACTCCTCAATGCGCGTCAGGAACTGAACTATCTGCAGGAACAGATAGTAGAAATGAATGAAAACAATGCCGATATCCAGGGCAGTGACTGGTTTGATGACAGCAGTATTCATTCTGAAGTAGAACTCCTGAACAACATGGCTATCCGCCAGCGGCAGTTTATCCAAAACCTGGAAAACGCCCTGGTACGTATTGAAAACAAGACCTATGGCATTTGTACCGTAACCGGAAACCTGATCGATAAAAAAAGACTGCTTTTGGTCCCGCATGCCACAAAAAGCATTGAGGCCAAACACATTGAACAGGCTTCCATGGTTCCTGACATCAACCAGGTCGCTCCGGATGAACGGGTGATCCGCAGGTCGCTGGAAGGCAAACAACTGAAGAAATCGGGAGTAAAAAGGACTAAAGGCAAGACTTCAAAAGATTTCGAAGATGAAGATGCCGAAGAAATCGCGGAATCCCCGATTGAAGACGTGGATATGAATTTTGAAGGTGGGGATTAATCCCCCGCCTCCGTCGGGTTTCAAAATTTAAAGGATAAGGGTAATCGCGCCATGATAGGTGTGTAAGCTGTTATCCTTAAATTCCAGTACAATCCGGTATGAATAAACGCCCGGTACCGGTACCAGTCCCCCATGGGTACCATCCCACCAATGGTCACCGCTGTGGAGTGGGAATCCATTCGCCTCATAAATAAGGTTGCCCCATCTTCCATACACCTCGTAGGCCCTTACTTTAAAATCCTGGCCGGGAGCAAATATCTGGAATACATCATTTTTGCCATCCCCGTTTGGAGTAAACACATTTGGAATATATACCGGGCAGGTGCCACTGCCGACCATGACCAGGGTATCCAGGCTGCATCCGTTTTCATCCCGGACTTGCACCCGGTGCAGCCCGGCTCCCAATTTGTCAAATTCAGGCTTTGTTTGATCCGGCCCTCCGTCAACTGTATACTGTATCACCTTGCCCGGGCCATCCACCACCAGCGATAACTGCCCGTTGGATTCCTGGCAGGTGGCTGCTGCAACCGTCAATTTTGAAATGGTCGGACCTGCCATTTTACCGACCAGGACCGATGCGGTATCCGTACATCCATGGGTATCCCTGGCCACGATGATGTGATTTCCGGCCGTCACAGAATCAAAAACAGCCGAACCCTGAAAAGCGGCATCATTCAGTGAATATTGCATTGGCCCCTGTCCCATGCCCGGAGTGATTATAACTTTTCCGGGCAATAAACAACCAGCTTTCACCAGCTGAATCTCGCCGATTGCCGGTTTCTTACTTTCGGTCATTATAATTCTTGCCGAATCGATGCAATCGTTCTCATCTTTTATCAATACAAGTAGACTGCCCGGGCCTATCCGACTGAGTACGCTGTCCGGATGGAATACCAGTCCGCCTGCGGAAAAACGGATCCGGCCCATTCCCCCGGAGGGGTGAATCAAGATCTGCCCATTGTCCTGATCACAATCTGAAGGAATAATTTCATAGGCTTTAAGCTTCAGGGAAAGGTCTGGATCATGGTCGTAGGAGCTGGCGGAAGCAATGAAAGAAACCATTAAATTGCAATGCGGACTTGCCACATTCTTCAAAAGGTCCATTTGATATAAACTCCCGTCCCCGGCCGAACCAAAAGTATTTAACCGCTCGCAGTTTCCGGACAAGGAGGGAGCTGTGAACAGGGTTCGAATGTCCTTATTATTATCAAATTTTATGATTTGATTGCGTTTGAAATCCCGGGGATCCACTTTTACCAATTGCCTGTTCTGCAACATGACCAGCAAAACCTGGTCAAAAAACAACATTCCTCCTGTCGGATTATATCCCAGATCGCCCAAGTACACTTCGTCCTTTGTGGACAGGTTGTAACTATAAACAAATCCTTCCGATCCGGTCACATACAACATGTTTGAAGGTCCGGAGCAAAGGGCATTAAATGCTTGAAGGTTTAAAAAAGAAAATATCAGGGTGGCGGATTGGTTCAGGGTGTCCACCTTATACAATTTGCCTTCCGTGTTCAGTGCATACAGATTGCCGGAGGCATCAAACCCAAGGTCTGCCAGTTTTCCACTGATATTCAGCGTAAACAAGGGTTTCACCGAACAATTGACCGGATCATAACGGTAAAGCTTATTGTCCTGGCTTCCTAAATAGACAGCCTGACCAGACAGCCATGCAGGCAGTATAAAAACCAGGACAAAAATTGAACCGCTGAAACAAGTTTTTTGCCTGTTAAGAAATCCGGTCTTTCCCTCTTTCGCAGTCATCGCCTGAAAATGATACGATAACTAAACATGGCTTTAAAAATTATGAAGTTCTGAATTCAGGCTGCCCTGAATACCTTCCTGTATTTCCAATAAGCAAGCGTTGCGATCAACGCCAGTAAAGCGACCGTGTAATAGACAAAAGCCGGAACAGGCACGGGATCACCGGCCGCGTAAGAATGAAGGCCCGACAAATAATAATTCACACCAAAATAAGTCATCATGACCGAGGCAAATCCAAAAAGGGTGGCCAGATTAAACGCATACGCTCCTCTTAACCCGGGAATCAGCCGCATATGCAAGATGAAGGCGTAAACCAGAATGGTGACGAGGGCCCAGGTTTCTTTGGCATCCCATCCCCAATACCTTCCCCAGGATTCATTGGCCCATACTCCGCCCAGATAAGTACCGATGCTGATGATAAACAGGCCTGCAATCAATGTCATTTCACTGGTCAGGGTGAGTTCTTGGATCGTCCTGTAAAGTCGTTCCTTATTGGCGGGAGTGGTAAAAATCATCAGCAACAGGTTCAATACCCCGATTAAGGCACCGAGGATCAGAAATCCATAACTGCCCGCTTCCATGGAAACGTGAATGGTAAGCCAGTATGACTTGAGCACCGGTACCAGTGGGGTAATTTCCGGGTCCATCCAGCTGAGCCCGGCCACCATCAAAATGGTAGATGCTAAAATGGCCGTTGCAGACAAACCACCCAAGGATCTCCTGGAAAATATCATCCCGGACAACACCGTGGTAAAAGCGATATAAATCATGGACTCATACCCGTTGCTCCAAGGGGCCCTTCCTGAAACATACCAACGCAACCCGAGCCCAATGGTGTGAAACAAGAAGCCCAGGCTCAATAAACCCACTGACAGTCCCAGTGGCCATTTCAAACTTAGCCTGGGGAGAAACACGGTCATGAAAAACAGGATTAAAATCACCATGCCCAGGAATCCATAATACATGCTCAGCCGGCTGAAAACATTCATTTTATTCAGTAGAATTTCCATGTTTACCTTGGTCGGGCTGATCAGCACATGGCCCCCGTTTTCCTGCTGATAGGCGGCAATTTCAGCAAGCATTTTTTTAGGGGAGGCCCAGTTTTTAGATTCGATGGCTGAACGGACCGCAGCGATATAAGGCATATAAAATTTGTTCCTGAACCATTCAGAATCATTTGATTCATTGCCTGCAGCATGGTCTGAGGGCGATCGCCAGGTATGGTTCGGGTCATTGGGGACCGGGAACCATTGCATGAGCCTCCCCGCAAAAACAAGGTTGCATATATTCACTCTTTCATCCAACCGGATCAGTTCTTTATCCAGAGTACTCCGGTCCCTGGGTTCCCGGTTGTAGGCTTTCATAACGGCCTCTCGCAGTACGTAATCCGGCTTAAAAAAATCATTATAAGCCGCGAGTTGGCCTGAAACACCCAGCAACTTCCTTATTTCCTCTTGTTGCCCGAATTTGATGATGGGCAGATTGGCCCATTCCTCCGGGAGCGACATCATGCCTAACAGTACCTGATCCGGAGATTGCCCAAAGAGTGATTCTTTCCTCGAGAGTTTTCTTAGAATTTCACTGGACAGGCTGTTCATTGGCTTTAATCTTCCTTGCTGGTCCTGCACCAAAAGCCGGGCAAACTGCCTGGAATGATTTATATCCACCGTTTCCGCTATAGCGATGTTTACATTGGCCCGGACTGGAGAAAAAGAAACCGCGGAGGATGCGATCACCAAAAGACAGGCAACCGTCTGTCTGGTGCCAACCCGCATGGCTTTTAGTTTATCCCCTATGGTCCTGAACCTGCTGTTGGGGGTAAAAAAAGTCATTGCCATACCCAGAGTCAGCAGGAAATACCCGAAATAAGAGATCCGGGTTCCCCACGCATCGTGGTTCACACTCAAGACCGTACCCAGTTCATCCTGGTCAAACGACGACTGGAAAAAACGGTAGCCTTCATAATCCAGTACATGATTCATGTATATGCGCTGATCTCTGGTATAATTTTTCCGTTCATCGATGAGGGAAACTTCACTGGCATACGAAGAGGGGCTATTGGTACCGGGATACCGGTCCAGGATAAAATCATAAAGTTTAATGGAAAAAGGCAACCGGATATTTTTAGCGCCGTAAGCAATGCCAACTTCCATGCCCGAGAATGGAACAACCTGGAATTCTCCTTCTGTGCCTGGATCACCATAGGCGACCACCCTTTTTTTATCGCCGTCGACGTCCACTTCAAATTGGAGGCCGGCCAAACTTTCATTATTCAATTTGGGAGAAGCAGACTGGGTAATGAGTTTGGCGGCGGGTTTAAAGTCACCAATGACAAATTTCAAATCCGGCGTGGAATAAAGCGCCCTGACCAGGAGGGGATGATGTAGATCCGGTGCCAGCCAGTCTGTTCGCTGACTGGCCATCTGAAATTGATTCAGGGAATCCGAAGTCCTGATCCACAGCGATTGGCCTTCGTATTTAATATTCACCGCTCCGGGTATATCCTCATTATTAAAGCTGAATAAGGTATTGTGCAGTTTTTTAATCTCCTGGGTTTTCAGGAAATAGTCTTCCCTTCCTTCGCCACCGGAAACCACAATTTTTATTATGGCTTCTCCATTTGGATCATCGAGTAAAACGTCGGTCGGGTTGGGGATAAAATTCAACAGGGATACCTGCACCCGTTTCTCCCCCAACTGGTACTCCCTGGAAAATTTATTTTTACCTAAGGACGCAAAATATACGGGTTCATCGACCCGGTAAGTCTTCCCTTTTTCGGTCTTGAACTTGATCCGGATAAAGGGCTCACTGGATATCATCTCATTGGACAGGCTGCCTTCCCGGATGTGCATTCGCCCTTCGCTGCCAAAATACCGGGTCACTCCAGCACCCAACAGGATCACCAAAATGGCAAAATGGAAAAGAAACAAAGCCCATTTTCGTTGTTTAATCATCTTAAAACGGAAAATATTAACCAGTATACTGATTCCGAATAAAACCAATAACAACTCAAACCATTTCGTTCGGAACACAAGCTTTTGAGCTGCACTGGTCCCAAAGTCGTTCTCTATAAACGTAGCCACCCCGATGGCGATCGCAAATAAAAGTATATATAAACCACTGGCCCTTGTGGAAAAAAGGGAATTTAAAAATTTTTTATACATATGATATAACACCGAATAGACTGGTTAATAAATAAACCGAAACGGCAAACAGGGTTTCGGCTGTTTTTCATTTAAGCACTGCATCCTCCAGGATGACATCGTACCTGTAGCCGGCACCAAAGTCCTTGTTAATGGCAATTTTGCCCTCCAGGATGACAACTTCGCCCAATTGAACTTCCTCCATCGTCGTGATGGTAAGGTCGTATTTTTTGCCTTCCGGATTGACGGAATTATCCTGGATGTGCAACCAGTTTTTATTCATGATCATCCTGTTTAATTTCACACACTGACCCTGCACTTTGATTGTTTTTCCTTCATATTGTGCACTGTTTTTAATGAGGTCGGCGAGTTTGACCACGCCCGGAGCAGGGACAATCTTAACCGGTTTTATTTCACCGCTGTTGGCAAGTCCGGGTTCAGCAGCTCTGACTTCGCCCAAAAGGTTATTACTGGCAGTCAAAGGGTTTTCACTGACACTGGCTACGATGTAAACCGTTTCAAACTTTTCTTTAAACTTCAGGATCTCCGGATTAGCCATGATCAGCCCTCCCCTGTAATAATACGTATTGCCTGTTTTGATTTCCTCATTCAATGGAATGGCCACACAAAACGTACGGTCCTTTTCCTGTACATGCAAGTAAGTATATTTTCCTATGTTTTGGATATCCAAAACCTCCACTTCATGCAATTCCTGTGAAGTTGCGGCGGCCGCGGGAGCCTCCTGCTCAGTTGCTGATTCGCTGTCTTCTTCCAGGATCACCGGCTTGGCTTTGCAGGACAGGATAAATACAGCGGACCAAAGGATTAAATAAAAAAACTTGTTAAACATAAGGGTTGGTTGTAGAATTATAAAAAATTATTTCTTCAATGAATATTTTTTTGCTAGAATCTTTTTATGAGGTTACAATACAGAGAGGTATATTTTCTTTGCGCTTCAATCGTGCCTTCATAGTTGGCACTCAGGGACCATTTTTGAAAGAACCGGCAGGTAATGTTAAAACCGGCAATGTCCTGATTCAACGGCTCTTCCGCACCACTGTACTGGTAATTCACTTTCCGGAAAGATGCTTCTGCTGACCATTTGCCGTCAAGAATACTTTTGTTCATTCTCAAACCGATGATGCTTCCTTCCAGGTAATCGGTCTGAAGCAAAGTTACGGATGCCGTGGCTGATAATTTTAACAACGGGACCTGGTACCAGGAAATGTACAAGTCTCCATTTTTAGAAGGGTCGGCCCGGTTGGCCTGGAAGCGGTACCCCGTGGTAGCGCCAACAGATACATTCTGAAAGGGGCTAAAATCGGCGCTGAACCGTAATCCCTGCCGAACCTCATGTTCTATGATCTGATCAATAAAATTTTTATAGGATTCATAATAGATCACATTTTTAAGGGCGTCATAAGAAGCCGACAAGGCTATTTTCCTGTTTATTCTATATCTCATGGACAAAAAAATACTGGATGGGCTCAGGGCACTTATGGGTTTACCATTCAACCGTTTATAAAGATCCAGTTCAAAAGAACCAAAAAACATCAGGTTTTTCAACAGGGTGTTGGAGTGCTGGAAGTAGGCAAATCTCCGGTCCGTCTTGAATTTGTTTTCTTGCTCAAAAAGCGCAAAGGTGCTTGACATATCACCGGATTTATTCCGGACCGTATGCCCCATAAACAGGCCCGCCTGCATTAAATTTATATTGAAGCTGTAATCGGAATAATCCGGCCTGGACCCCAGGATAGCTCCGTACGTCATGTTCTTTATTTTTCTCTCATATTGAATTCCATCCACTGCCCCGATATTTGAAACATTAAGGTTTATTTTGCGCCCAAACCAGATCTGGTCCTGCTGGTTAAATTCGTATTTCACAGCCAGGTTATAGATTTTCAGTGCCTGGAACAAATGATTTTTTACCTCCTGCCAGTCTCCCACTTTATGCCTGAATGACAAATAGGACTCCGCACTCCATCCGGTGCCTTGCAAATTTTTTGCATTCAATGTAAAAGTATACCGGAGACGATGGGCATCTTTTCCGGGCCCATCCGAAAAACTTGAATAAGACGAGATGGCCAGGCGACCATTAATTTTTTGTGTGCGAGACTGTTCCGGCGATGCGGGGACCGGCTTTGCAGGAGTCGCGGCAATGACCTTTTTTTCAGCTTCTTTGGGGACCTGGACCACCTTTAAAGGTTCGACGACGGGTTGGCTGCGCGGCCTGGCATAAATCCGATCAGAAAGGTTTATCTCCCGGGAAGTAAGTTTTTTAGCAACGCAGGAAGTTGAGGATATATTTCTTACTTCGAGAGCGGGAATCAGGGAATCCTTTGAAAGATAAAGCGTATCCCCAATCCGGATATCGACGGTCGATGAAAATTTCACATACACGTTCTGTGAACTTTTGAAAGTCACGATTCCGGACAGCAGCGGTATGGCCTCCTGACTAAATGATCTCGTCAAACCGGTCATGACAAAAATCAGAAGGATGATATGTTTTAATTCACGATTATTCATTTCTGTGACAACTGTAACAGGAAGTAGGGGTATACGAGTAACCGCTAACCTCCTTATGCTCTTTATCTACTTCCGTTTTATTGTTATGTTCGTGACAATTGGTGCAGCTGAAAACGGAAAAATTGCCTGGGTTGGTATGGCATTCAGAACATTGTGTCCATTCCCCCTTATGTTTGCCACTGTAAATTCGGAAATACTGACTGTCATGGTTAAAAGTAGCCGGGGACCAGGCGGTCTGGCTATGGCAACTCTCACACGTGGTAGGGAAATTGGCTGTTTTATGATTGGGGTTCTTGGTGGCATTATAATCCGCCGAATGGCAACCAAAACATGTTTTGGGTGTAGTCCCGGAATAGTTGCCGTTATGACAAACCGCGCAGTTGTTTGCAATATTGGCATGTGCCCCGGATAAAACATAATATTGATTGTGTACAGGGAAAGAAGCAGGCGCCCATCCGGCAGCCGTAGTATGACAGGAAATACAGTCTGTTGACAGATTTAATGCCTTATGCTTCGGATTTACGGCTGCATTATAATTAAGTAGGTGGCAATCGACACATTTGGTAGAAGTACCCGTGTACCCTTTGCTGTGGCATTCAATACAACCTGCTGAAGTATGGGCACCGGTCAAGGGAAA
>CAYOPD010000003.1:0-6852 GCA_964405735.1 uncultured Saprospiraceae bacterium
GCCCGTTCGTATAGAGGCCTAGGACGCCTCCCTTTCACGGAGGAAACACGGGTTCGAATCCCGTACGGGCTACTGATAAACCCTCTAAATTGCTGATTTAGAGGGTTTTTTATTTGTCCTGTTAAATATCTCCCCTCCTGCGGTCGGGCGTGCGTGAAACGGATTTGCAAACTTGTTAAAAGTAAAGGCGCTCGATGTCTACAGCCGTTTCCGGCATGTGGAATACCGGAAAAAACACTTTAGGCCTCAGCCTTCCAAGGCTCGCCGGTTGAATTTTATTGACCACAAATCTGTAGTACCGGAATTGAACCAGGGGGATGGTCCCTCAAGGGCTTCCGGGCAGCCACTCAGCAGAGCGGCAAAGTTTTATCGTTTGTTTCTGGCTACAAACGGGTATATCCGGCTATAAACGGCAACAAACGGTTAATACCGGCTTATACACGATTACCAGGGTCAACTATTAAAAAACATGATCTAAATACTTGAAAATTATTGGTTTAGGGTCTATTTTAGCAATTGAGCGGATTGAATACCAATACTGATTCTGTCCGACTTAGACCATACTTATCAAATAAGGAATGAAGCCCATGCCTTTTGGGAAGTCCGTCGAAGAAGACCAATAAAATTACCTGGGACGCTGAGTCCGGATGAAGTGAACCGGCTGCTCAATTCTTGTAAGAACCTCAAGCACCGAACAATGTTGACGCTAATCTATGCCTGCGGACTCAGGAACAGTGAAATGATCAAACTTCGAAATGCCGATATTGACCGCGGCCAGAAGAGTATTCTGATAAAGGCCGGTAAAGGGAAAAAAGATCGGTATGTAGTATTGCCGGAAAGAACGGCCCAGTTAATGCTGAATTACCTGGAAAAATACCCTGTTCGGTATTGGCTTGTTGAAAGTCCGGACGGAGGTCCTTATAGTGCCCGAAGGGTGCAAGCAGTATACCACAAAGGCATTGGAACTTTCAGGACATGATGCATACGCTACAGTCCACACCCTTACACCACCCATATGTTGGAATACGGAGTGGATCTCAGGCAAATTCAGGCAGCCCTGGGCCATAATTCACTGAAACCATTGAAATCTATATATATATCACTGATGGCAATAGATACAGGATGCACAGCCCCATTGAGAAAATGGAAATACATTTGGACTAAATGATTCAGGTAGCTTTGCGAAATATTGCGTAATCACAAATGTTAGCGGTCATATAAAAATTTCAACATGAAAATAGGTATCGTTGGAGGATCAATTGTTGGCTGCTCGACAGCATTTCTTTTATCGAGAGATGGGCATGATGTAACGCCACAGCCGCCAAGCCCTGCACGTTAGCAGATGTTTAGAGATACGACTCCACAAAAATCCTTGTTTCCTAATAAAGAAACTTTTATCTTTGCAGAAACGTTTAAGTGCAGACACCAAAATTTAAAGTTGAGTTTTTAGAAGATGCTGCTGAGTTTCTTGACAGCCTTGACGAGAAAGTAAGAGAAAAAATAATTTACAACATCACAAAAGCAAGGCTTTCAAATGACAAAGAGCTTTTCAAAAAACTGACTGAAGAAATTTGGGAGTTTAGAACGCTGTTTAATAAAACCCGTTACAGACTTTTTGCTTTTTGGGACAAATCAGAAAAGACCGACACGGTTGTAATATCGACACACGGACTGATAAAGAAAACAGATAAAACTCCACAAGGTGACTTAGACAAAGCTGAGCGTTTAAGAAAAAAATATTTTGAACTTAAAGACAGGAGAAAATGAAAAAGCAAGGATTAAAAACTTACAGCTTAGACGAAATTACCGACAAGCATATCGGTAAACATGGGACACCAAAGCGAGAAGCTTTTGAGAACGAGTTACGACTTGACTTGCTTGGAGAAGCCATTAGACAAGCACGCTTAAAACGCAACTTGACACAAGAAGAACTTGGACGACTTGTTGGCGTTCAAAAAGCCCAAATTTCAAAACTTGAGAACAGTCTTACAGACGCAAGATTTGAAACAATTATAAAAGTATTTAAAGCACTTAACGCAAAGATAAATTTCAATGTAGTGTTGCTTAACCAGACATTAAAACTCGCTTGACGAGAAGAAAACACTGCCATCACATGTTCCGGGCAATATTGCCCCTCAGTTCCGGGGGATATTGCCCCCCCCCCTTTAAATTAGATTATTCCGTTATTCCACCCATATAATACCACCCTAATTATTCTCGCGCAAAACCTTAGCAGGCTGAATATTTATTATCCTGTACAAATAAAATAACAGGGTCATAAAAATGAGGATCACGATCAGGCTGAAAGAAATCACGGGGAGCAGAAATGAAAACTCGATGTGATAAGGATAAGACCTCAGCCAGCGGTTTCCAATCCAAAGAGCCAAAGGGGCACCGGCCAGGTTTGCCAGGACCAGCCCAAACAACACCGGTCTGAAAACAAGCGCGAACAAATTAATGGATTCGGACCCAAGCAGCTTTCTGATGGAGATTTCTTTCGTTCGCTGCTGCATGGTAAACAGGGAAGTACCGAAAATTCCGAGGGCGGCCAAACAAAGTGTCAAAAGGGTCACCAGGGTCACTATTTTTTTTGTTCTTTTTTCCGCAGAATAATAATGGGCCATTCCTTCATCCAGAAAGTAATAATTGAAAGGCAACAAAGGAGCAGTGGCCTTCCAGTTCGTTTCGATGGCCAAAATAACCTCTTTGACATGGGTGGGATTAAATCGCACCAGCAAATCCCCGGCTTTCCGGGGATTGTATTCAAGAATCAGCGGCTCGACCCCGCCGTGAAAGGAAGCAAAGTGGAAGTCCCTGATGATCCCAACCACCGTTTTTTTAATGCGGGGCCCTGCAAAGATGCTCGGCAGTTCCAATTGCCGGGCTAAGGGGCCGGGACCAATAGCCAGGGAGCCCGCCTCGTTTATAACCAATGAATGGAGGGAATCGGCGGAGATCCGGTCGTCAAAAAATCTGCCCTCCTTCAAATCCACTCCCATGGTATTCAAAAAATCTTCGTCCACAAACATCTGAAAGCAGGTCAGGGTCCTGTCTTCATGGTCCGTATTGCCCGGCAGGGTCACCCCAAGACTGAATAAAGCTTCTCCGGGAGGAATGGAACACATGGAGGCCCCTATGACCGTCTTGTCCCCAGCCAATGTGTTTTTTATTGACATGCGTTGATCCGGGCTGAGGCTGGTTGCATTGACCACGAGGACCTGGTTGGCATCAAAGCCCGGGTCTTTACGAATCAAATGGTCCACCTGAAGGAAAATAAGCATGGTCAGGGTCAACAGGACACAGGCAACCACCAACTGGATAAATACCAATGCATTTCTCAAAAAAAAAGCGGTCCTGGTGATCTGGAAACTTCCTTTGAAGGCTATCAGGGTATTTTGCCGGAAAATCAAAAAGGCAGGCAGGCCCGCACAGAGAATGGCCACCGTGAAAAAAATACTTCCTATGATGGCCCAGGTTATAAAAGAGAAAAATGAAAGGTGGGTTTCCATGAGACTGTTGAATCCGGGCAAGAGCAGGATGGCCATGAGGCAGCCAAAGGTCACGGCCACGAAACAAAACATCAGCGTTTCAATAAAATGACCAAGCCAAAGCGAACCGCCGGAGATGCCCAGGATCTTCTTCAAGCCAACCCCTTTTGACCGTATCGTATATTCAGCCATGCTGAGGTTTACGTAGTTGATGATCGAAGCGATGAGAATGAGCAATCCGATCATGAGGTAAATGAAGACCGTTTTTATGGAACCGTTTTTATCAATTTCATAGAGCAAATCCGAATGGAGGTGAATGCTTTTAAGACTCTGAAGGGTGGGTTTGAGGCGTTCGGATCTTCCTTTGCCCCGGAAGTCTTCAATAAAGGCTGGAAATTTTGCGATGAGGGGGGCCGCATCCCCGGGACTTCGAAGTTTCAGATAAGTGTAAAATGCGGCAAAACCCTTGTTTTCCAGGTTGAGGGCTGCCGGAATTTGGGAGGAGAGGACCGGATTATTTCTAATGACTTCGAGGGTGGAGAAGGCCGAAACAAAATCAAAATTGAAATGGGAGCCGGTGAAATTATCCAGGAAAATGCCTTTGACGGTCAAGGCGATCTGACCATTCAGTAAAAGGATTTTACCGATGGGGTCTTCAGCGCCAAAATATTTCTTCGCCGCATCGGGAGTCACAAGCAAAGCATGAGGGTCTTTCAAAATGTCCTTGTGGTACCCTTGTCGGAGCGGAAATGAAAAGATTTCCAGGAAATTGGAATCGGCAAAAGCAAATCTTTTTTCAATAAACCCAATCTCCGCATCCTTGCGTTTCAGGCTGACCACTGTTTTAAATATCCTCGTATAAGCCTCGACCTCCCGGTAACGGCTGATCAGTGCCGGCCCTGTGGTAGCCGAAGTAAAGGCAAAACGCTGGAGATTGTTGTCCGCGCTTACCTGGTGAACATACCGGAAAATCCGTTGGTAATCCCGGTGCTGGTGGTCAAAATTCAATTCATGCGCCGTGAACAGCGAAGTGATCAGAGAGGCAGCCACCCCGATCGCCAGGCCGGATATTTTTAAGAGGGAGAGCCCCTTTTGCCTGAAAAAAAGCCGAAGGGATGACTTTAGAAGGAGGTATATCATGGAAACCGGATTTATCAGCCGGCAATCTATCGGGAAATCAAGCACAGTAAAAAATGAATTATCTTTATCCCAACGATAGATTTTTTCTATGATTGAAATACGCCATTTCCAACTTATAAAAATGATTTCAGAAGCGGGCAGCATGACTAAAGCTTCAGAAAAGTTGTTCCTGACGCAACCCACACTAAGTCACCAGCTTAAAGAAATTGAATCAAAGCTTGGCGCGAGCCTTTTTCTTCGTGTAAATAAAAAACTGATATTGACTGAGGAAGGAAAGAAAATCATCGAAGCAGCACATGAAATCCTTCCGCGCATAGTCCAAATTGAAAACGATATAAAAGGAATCCGCAGCAAGGTGAAACGCATACGCCTGACCACACAGTGTTATACGTGTTACCATTGGCTTCCTTCGATCATGAAAAAATTTCAATCGGAATTTCCGACTACTGAAATAGATATTGTGACGGAAGCCATGAACGATCCGCTAGACTATTTGTTAAAAGCAGAAATCGATCTGGCCATTACCAATAACCACAAAAGGCAGGCAGGTATAAAGTATGAAAAATTATTTTCGGATGAACAGGTCGCCGTGGTACCCATTAAGCATCCTCTGGCCGCCAGGCCATATTTACGACCCTCTGATTTCAAACACGAAAGCCTCATCATCTACAAAGAAGATATTAAAAAGGATTATTTTGCCCGGAACGTATTAATTCCAAGGGCAATACCCATTGGACGCGTCACAAAAATGCAGCTTACCGAAGCCAGGGTGGAACTGGTGAAAGCAGGAATGGGTTTGACGGTGCTTTCAAAGTGGCTGGTAAAACCTTTCGTCAGGGACACCAGTTTCGTAAAGCTTATACCCATCGGCAAAAATGGATTTTACCGGACCTGGTTCACAGGCACGCTCCATACGAGACAAAATGACCCAGGCTTAAAGCAGTTTATTACCTTTTTAAGAGATCAGCAGTTGGGGGATTGACAAATAGGGACTGTTGAGGAATTCCAGGATGGCAGGCATCATGGGATATCCTTTATGAACTGGGGATGAATGCCCTGTTCATCATGCCCTTAAACAAGTTATCTTAAGAAATGTTAACATATGAAAGCCACATTTCATTTCCTTTTTTGTGGCGGACATCCCACAGCCAATGCCTATTTTTGGTCCCCGATTTAAGAAATAATAACAAAATACCATAAACATGAGTACCGTAAAAGTAGCAATCAACGGATTTGGCCGCATCGGACGCCTGGTTTACCGCCAGATCTACGATATGAAAGGCATCGATGTCGTGGCCGTCAATGACCTCACCAGCCCCGCCGTCCTGGCTCACCTTCTCAAATACGACACTGCACAGGGCAGATTCCATGCCGAGGTGAGTGCCGCGGAAGGCAGCATTGTGGTCAACGGCGATATCGTCAAGGTCTATGCCCAGAAAGACCCCTCCCAGATCCCCTGGAAAGACCATGGTGTGGACGTCGTACTGGAATGCACCGGTTTTTTTACCGACAAGGACAAAGCCTCTGCCCATATCACCGCCGGCGCACGCAAAGTGGTGATCTCCGCCCCGGCCACCGGCGACCTCAAAACCATTGTTTACAACGTCAACCACAATATCCTCGACGGCTCCGAGACAGTCATCTCCTGCGCCTCATGCACCACCAACTGCCTTGCTCCCATGGCCCAGGTCCTCGAAGAAAAATACGGGATCGTCAACGGCCTCATGACCACGATTCACGCTTATACGAATGACCAGAATACGCAGGATAGCCCCCACCCCAAAGGCGATCTCCGCAGGGCCAGGGCTGCCGCCCAGAATATCGTGCCCAACAGCACCGGCGCCGCCAAAGCCATTGGCTTGGTATTGCCCAGTCTCAAAGGCAAACTGGATGGCACCGCCCAAAGGGTCCCCACCCTGACCGGCTCATTGACCGAACTGACCTGTATCTTACAAAAGAAAGTATCCGGTGCGGACGAAGTCAATAATGCCATGAAAGCCGCTGCCAACGAAAGTTACGGTTACACCAACGATCAGATCGTGAGTTCTGACGTGATCGGAATGAACTTTGGCTCCCTCTTCGATGCCACGCAAACCAAGGTTCAAAACGTCGGCGATACCCAGCTTGTGCGCACTGTCGCCTGGTATGACAATGAAATGAGCTATGTCAGCCAGCTGGTGAGGACGCTGAAATATTTTGCGGAAATGATTTAGCAGGTGAGAGG